>JAYZHY010000111.1:0-8716 GCA_036166115.1 Pseudomonadota bacterium
CTTGAAGGTGTTAAGGATTTTCCTTCAAGAATAAAATGTGCAACCCTTGGTTGGCAAACATTCTTATCCTCATTTAATGATAACAATATTGTCACAACTACGGAGTAAATAAATATGTTCGGTCACACTAACGAACCTTTTGTATTATCCAGAGATGTCACTGCTGTCATTATCCCTGCTGGAGAAAAATTAAATTTACGTAAAGGTACATCTGGTTTTATAACGCAGTCTTTGGGAGGCAGTTTTACAATCTATATTGAGGGTAACCTCTTTAGAATTGCAGGTATTGATGCTGATTCACTCGGTAAAGAAGTGGAGCCGCCCCCAGAGATACCAGAAGATGCAACAAACAAAGATATCGAAGAAATTATTTGGAATCAGTTGAAAACAGTTTACGATCCAGAAATACCAATCAATATTGTTGATTTAGGGTTGATATATCGTTGTGATATAACCAACGCAAATAATACAGAAAGAAATGTAAAAATTGATATGACGTTAACTGCTCCAGGCTGCGGCATGGGAGATATTTTAATTGAAGACGCCAAAGAAAAAGTTGCAATAATACCAACAATCCAAAATGTCGAAGTCGAATTGGTTTTTGACCCACCATGGAGTCAAGATATGATGTCAGATGAAGCAAGGCTGCAGACAGGAATGATGTATTAAACCAAAAATGAGATCTCTTACAATACTCCGTCACGGTGACGCCTCATATGAGGACCCAAAGATTAATGACTGGAATCGCCCTCTAAGCAATTACGGAGAGATTGAAGCTCAGAAAATTGCTAAATATATAGAAAAAACCCTACCTAAACCCAACAAAATAATAAGCAGTAATGCCAACAGAACCATTAGTACTGCCAAAATTCTATTAAATAGCAATAAATGGGATCAAAAAATGCTGGAGAAGAAACAAGAAATGTATCTAGCTTCTTTGGATACTTTGCTTGCAATCATTAGCGAACAATCTGATTCGTTGGAGCATATAGTTATTATTGGTCATAATCCAGGATTAAGTGATTTGTGTAACCATTTAGTTAATCAGTCACGATATTTGCCCACTTGCGGATGTTTTTCAATAAAGTTTAATTGTGAAAACTGGGATCTACAATCTAAAATAAAGATACTGGATCTTGCCTACAAATATCCTAGCAAATAAATTCAATAAAGCTCGCAAAAACAATATGCATATATCCCTTTTGGATCGTTGAAACGCATTACCGGTGAAATTATTTCTTTTAAATAACGATCAATAAGTTTGATTGAATTGGATTTCTTTTTGTTTATTCCGTCATTGATACCTAACGCAGATAGTGCCTCCAATGAAGATTGAGTGAGTAATTTCATTGGACCAACTGGATTCTCAATAAATACTGTGCCGTAAGTTCCTTCATCTAGGTTTGCCAATTTTGCTGCCTCTTTTACAGATTCATTTATTCCGCCAATGGCATCAACCAGCCCATTATTAAAGGCTTCACTACCAGTCCATATTTGCCCTTTAGCGATCTCTTCAACATCAGCTCTAATCATATTTCTGTGTTTTGAGACTTTTTCAATAAATTCGTTGTACCCATACTCAACTTGAGATTGTACTAATCTTTTTAATTGTGGTGTCATTTCACGGTCAAGACGAAAACTTCCTGACCATTGATTGGTTCCTAACCCATCGCTGTAAATGCCTATCTCAGCGAATGAATCTTGAAATGTAGGAAACATTGCAAATACACCAATCGATCCTGTAATAGTCGCCTCAGAAGCAAAAATCTTATCAGCCGCCATAGCTATCCAATAACCGCCTGAGGCAGCTACACTTCCCATTGAAACAACAATGGGTTTTCCTGTAGATTGAAACTCCAGCAATTCATTTAATATTTTTTCAGAAGCAAAAGCACTTCCTCCAGGCGTATCGATCTTTAGCACTAGAGCTTTTATGGATTCATCTTCTTTTGCCTGTTTTAATAATAGGGAAATCGATTCATCACCAATACTTCCTGGCGCATGCTTTCCATCAAGAATTTCACCTGAAGCAACAATTATTCCTATGTTATTTTCATCCTCATGCAATTTTTTACTTGACCTTACATTTGTTAAATAACCATCAAGATCAATCAAATGGTCTGCATACTCATCCTCCTCGATTGAGATTTTTCTCATTAAATCCTTGGATAATTGATCTTTAGTTACAAGGCCATCGATCAAGTTTGAGTTTAACGCAATCTGTGCAATATTGGTTCTCTCTTTCTCAATATTGTTTAAAAGATCTTCTGAAAATCTAGTCAAAGCGTTACCTGATATACTTTTAGTTTCTGTAATATCGCTTTCATACTTTTTCCATAAAATTTTTGCTACTCTTAAACGGGAATCTTTTGATTCAATAGACATATCATTCCGCATAAATGGTTCAACTGCAGTTTTAAAGGAACCTGCTCTAAAGATATTCCAATCTACCTTAAGTTTATTGATTAAATCATTGTAATAATTACTATAAAAGGAAAATCCTTCCGGAAAAATAATACCTTCGGGATGAAGATAAACTTGCTGAGCACTAGAAGCCAGATAGTATGAGCTCCTGTTATAAAACTCTGCGAATGCTACTACTGTTTTTCCTGATTCTTTGAAATCCTCTAATGCTATCCTTATTCTTTCTAATTTACTCAGCCCACCATAATCAAGCTCATTAAGATTCAAGTAAATAATTTTTATTCTCTCATCATTTTTTGCATGATCAAGTGCATCAATTATGTCCTGAACTAAGGTTTCATTTCCCATCTCACCAAAAAATTCATTTACGGCCCTGTCAAATGGATCACCTGGCAACTGATCAACCAACTTCCCTTTGGGATCTATCATCAAAATGCTATTTTCATAGATATTTGGATACTTAGGCGAAAGTAAAGCCAAAATAATAGATAAAAATGAAAGAAGTAAAATCGCATGAATGAATTTTCTCAGTCGATTCAGGTTCCTCCAAAAAAAATTTAATGTCTTTTTTATCATACAATAATTGTTCTATTTACCAATAAGTGATTATAAATGATGTTTCATATATCAATAACTTATAATAGTAGCAATACTATCGAAGGCCAATAAGCAATCAGGATAACAGAAAGAAAAAGGATTAGAAAAAATGGTATCGTTGAAGAATAAACAGAGATAATAGATTTTTCAAAACGATAACTCGCAATAAACAAATTAATCCCAACTGGTGGTGTTAAATAACCTAACTGCATTGCCGACAAGAATACTATACCTAAATGAATTGGATTGATTTCATATTGAGCTGCAATTGGCAATAAGAGAGGAACAACAAGGACAATTGCCGAGAAAATGTCAAGAATCGCACCCAAGATCAATAAAAACACTAGTAATAAGGCCATAAAAGTGAATTGGTCGGTTATGACATTAGAAACAATAGAAAAAATTCTTTGAGGAACGCCAGAATCTATCATGTAATTGGTTGATGCTAAGGATACCGCGAGAACTATAAGTATTCCACCTACCATCAACATTGATTCCCTCATTAGTTTTGGCAGTTGAGATATCTGGATTTCCTTTAAAATAAACACCTCAACAATTAGTACATAAAGAGCAGTAATAGCAGCCGCTTCTGATATCGCAAAGAAACCTGAATATATGCCGCCTAAAACAATAAATGGTAAAGGTATTTCCCACATGCACTCTCTGATAGCTCTAAACATTTTATTAAAAACAAAAGGTTTAAGTTTTTTGATTGAATCACGACCTACCCAATAACAATAAACAGATAACATAAATAACATCATCATGCCGGGAGGAAGCCCTGCCTTAAAAAGATCGTCAATGGATATTTCTGCTATGACTCCATACAAAATTAAAGGTAAAGAAGGAGCAAATAATAAGCCTAAGCTACCTGATGTGGTAATTAATCCAAGGTTAAATTTATCTGAATAACCATCTTGCTGTAGCGCAGGATATAAGATGGCACCAAGTGCAATTATAGTAACTCCAGAAGCGCCAGTAAAAGCAGTAAAAAATGCACATGCAAATAAAGATACTATTGCCAAACCGCATGGCATCCAACCTAAAATTGCATCAGTTAAAAGAACCAACCTCTTAGGGGCATTACTTTCGCTTAATAAATAACCAGCAATGGTAAATAAAGGTATTGCAGATAAGAAAGGCATGCTTGAAAGTCCTATTACCTCTATAGCCAACGCCATAAGGTCAATACCTTCCCCATGATAACCAAGCATTGCGCTGGCAGCAATTACTGAGAATAAAGGTGCGCCAATTAAGCATAAGACTATCAGAAGAATAGCCATCATCTCTGCCTAAAAAATTTAACAGTATGAGAGACAAATAAGACCATATAACGATAGGCCATTAAGAAGAATGCAATCGGGACGATAATATAAGCTATCCAAGCAGGAAAATTTATTAATACCGTTTCATTAAAATCAGACGTTAGATTGATGAATCGATAAGAATGCCAAGCAATTAAAATGCATACAATAAAAGCAAAAAACTCAGCAACTATTTGAGGGGCTAACGAAAGTTTACTTGGTAAAATCTTCCTAATAATATCTATCTTTAGATGCTGGTTATTTCGACTGGCTGATACCGAGGCTACTAATGCAGTCCACAGCACAAGAATTTTAATTAACTCGTCAGCCCAAATAAAACTAGAACTAAGAAACAATCGCATAAGGACTTGCATAACTGATAATCCAATCACACTACCAAGCAAAACTACAATAAAGAAGTCCTCAATAATGATTGCAAGCTTTGAGATTCTTTTTAAAATCTTCCCTATCTTCATAAAAAATCAATCAGAAGAGTCATTGTTGTAGAGCTAAATTAGCTCTGTATTCAATAATATAATTGGAAATATCTTCAAATAACTCCAACGAAAACATATCACGTTTAGCCATCTCAAGATTTGGCTTGATCATTAAATTTGTCAGCCTCTTGTACTCATTATCATGGAAAGGCACTTCTTTAATCCCAATATTTAATAATGCTTGCATTGCATTCTCTGAATCATTCTTACTGCCAGCATTAACTTCTTCGTAAATACTTCTCAGTACCTCTGAAATGACATTGCGATCATGAATACTTAAACGATTGATGACTCTGGAATCTATTGCCAAAAAACCCATCGCATAAAGCACAGGAATTCTTGTTATATATTTAATTTTTGTATGCCATTGTAAGGCTAAAGCCACAACTGCTGGGATGGCAACTATATCAATTAATCCAGTCTGCAAACCTGTCAATACATCGGTCATAGGAAGTGGGACAGGCAATAATTCCAATGATCTCATTGCTTCATAACTTATTAGATCTCCTTGCGGCAGCCAAATCTTTTGGTTTTTCAAGTCGTCATAGCCACTAATTGGTTCATTTGACATAACATAGGCAAATCCACCACCTGCAAAACCATACATTTCATACCCAAGTTTCTTAAAACCGGACTCTAAATCCAAATCAACAAGCTTCCTTACATACTCTATTTCGTTAAAATCTTTAAATAAAAATGGCAGGCCATAAATATTTAAATCTGGATAAATATCCTGGAAATCTGTTGGTGAGAATGTGCCTCCATGCAATTGTCCAATTTTTATTTTTTGGAGATTCTTTTTAGCATTACCTTGTGCCCCACCCCAATAAAATTTTAATTTAACTCTGTTTTGAGTGCGTCTTTGTATCTTTTCGGAACCTTCTTGAAATTTTTCTGCCCAATCAGAGTTCTGTGGTGCCAATGTAGCTATCTTTAGCTGCATTTGTGCATTAGCAGCCGGATAAAGAAATAAAAAGGAACAGATTATTAAAATTAAATTATTTTTTGGTTTGACCTTAAAACCTAATTTCTTTTTAAAAATAATCATCAGCATTCTCGAGTAATACTTTCGCTTGCTTTTGTGCTAATACATTCAGTAATGTGTAATTTTTTTCGACGGGATTAGCCAATAAAACTTCATTCAACAATTTATCATGTAACTCTCTATCATATAATGGTCTTGCATAACCTAAAGCGTATTCAACTTTTGCGCTAAGATTCTTTTCGCTGCTCAACTTAACCGCCAATTCAAAATATTTCCTACCTTCAATAAAATCTCCACCTAATGCTGGTGGCCGCAATGTAGACAAAATCCCTAAATACATATACACAGAATCAAGGTTCAAGCCATTCGGTTCAATTAAGAGATAATGTTCTAACAATGCCTGAACATGAGGTAATCGTGCAATTGCATTCCAATCATCGCTATGAGCTCTTATATAAACTAGTGATGCGATTGAATATGTCAAAATCAAATCAGAATATTTTGGCTTAATTGAATCTACTGCTGAAAGAAAAACTTCAAATGAATAATCATCCCAATAGCAAGAAACTTCATAAGAAATACATAAAGCGTGTTTACTGTATTGGAGCGCCCTCTTTGAAAGAATTTTTGCTCTCGCTTCATCATCTGCAAAGATGCCGCCATATGATGCGTATAAACTAGCTGCAGACGATAATACACTGGGGTTATTTGGGCTCCCTTCGACCAAACTGTCTAGAAGCAATAAGTAAGCTGGTGCGCCCTGATATACAATTTCGGGGTCTTCTTGATTCAATACTGCAACAGTTAGGTTGGCCGCTAAATCTTCGGTGATATTTGATACAATTGGAGCGCATGCTGATGCTGCTAGACATAGCAGACTTAGAGATATCACTTTCAAGTTCAAATCTTTTACTTTAAATATCATACCTACCTATTTCAATGAAAGCTCAGCAACAAAGAAGATGGTAATGAATGAGCTAAATTTTTTCTTTGATTCTTGCAGCTTTACCGGTTAATCCGCGCAAATGATAAAGTTTCGCTTGGCGAACATCGCCACGCCTTTTAACTTTTATTTCACTAACAAGTGGGCTGTATGTCTGAAAAACTCTTTCAACACCTTCACCATGAGAAATTTTACGAACAGTGAAAGATGAATTGAGACCACGATTCTTTTTCGCTATAACCAAACCCTCATAAGCTTGAAGCCTTTCACGATTACCCTCTTTTACTTTTACTTGAACTGAAACGGTATCTCCAGTTGAGAAATCAGGTATTTCCTTAGACATTTGCTCTTTTTCTATTTGTTGGATTATCTTACTCATTTATGTGCACCTAAAACTATGCTAATTCTTTATTAATTATAACTTTTAAATCTTTAATCGTTAATCAGTTTATTGTGTTTATTTACAATTATTTTCTGCTCTTCTGTCATCTCACCCAATAAATCGGGTCTTCTTTCAAATGTTTTCAATAAAGATTGCTCTTCTCTCCACACCTTAATGGCTTCGTGGTCGCCAGATAACAACACATCGGGGCATCTAAGTCCATCTATTTCTTCTGGTCTTGTATATTGCGGATACTCCAATAAATTATCCTCGAATGATTCTTCTAATATAGATGCTTCATCGCCTAGCGAACCAGGTATTAATCTAACTACAGCATCTATTATTGACATTGCTGCAACTTCACCCCCGCTCAAAACAAAATCACCCAAAGAGATCTCCTCATCGACATGTTGATCTATTAGTCTTTGGTCGATACCTTCGTATCTTCCGGCAACAAGTATTAACTCCGGGAGAAGTGTGAAGCGCTTAGCCGTTTTCTGGTCAAATCTTTTTCCTTGGGGGGATAGCAATATAACTGGAGCATCATCAGAAAAGTACTTTTTAGCAGAATTAATTGCATGTTTTAATGGTTTGTATTTCATTACCATACCGGGACCGCCTCCGTATGGTTTATCATCGACCTTTTGATAGGAATCTTCGGTAAAGTCCCTTGGATTAAAAACCTTTAAAGACATAACCTCCTTCTTTGAAGCTCTGCCAATGATTCCGTATTTCGCAATCAAATAGATCATCTCAGGGAATAAACTTACGACACCAATATTCATTTGATTTTCACCAATCCCAATCAACAATAATTTCATTTAATTTAAAATTAACTTCTTTTACAACTCGATCCATTAAAAAGGGTATTAATATCTCATCATCCTTTTTTATCACCATTACATCGTTAGCACCAGTCTCCAACATATGAGAAACAATCCCAATCTTATTGCCTTTAAGATCTTCAACTTCCATACCTTCTAGGTCAGCCCAATAGTAATGACCATCAGGTAGATCTGGCAAATCTCCCCTAGAAACACCTAGATATTTTCCAAGGATCTGTTCTGCTTTTTCGCGATTCTCGATATTCTTAATTTTAATCAGCACATTCTTCCCATGAATTTTACTTTCTTCAATTTTTATAGATTTCCATTGGTTTTTTTCCTTCAATGTCATTTCTTTATATTCAAGGATAGCTTGCTTTGGTTTTGTATAAGAGAAAATCTTTACCCATCCTTGCACACCAAAATGACCTATCACCTTTCCTAAGATAACAGGGAGATCTATTTGTTGTTTTTCTGAATTCATTTTGAATGAAAATGAATAATATTAAGCACAGGATTAAAAATTATTTCTTTTCTTCCTTAGGTTCTTCCTTAGGCTCTTCTTTAGCCTCTTCCTTAGGTTCTTCCTTAGGTTCTTCCTTAGGCTCTTCCTTAGGCTCTTCCTTAGGCTCTTCCTTCACTTCTTCCTTAGGCTCTTCCTTAGGTTCTTCTTTAGGCTCTTCATTAGTTTCTTCCTTATCTTCTTCTTTAGGCTCTTCCTTAGATTCTTCCTTAGATTCTTCTTTAACTTCTTCTTTAG
>JAYZHY010000112.1:0-4794 GCA_036166115.1 Pseudomonadota bacterium
TGTGTTTTATTAAACTTAGATTAAGTTTCCCGATATGGTAAAATTGAAATTGTATGAAAAAATTCTAGGTATTAGATTATGAATATTGACTCTCCTCTTAGAGAGCTTGGCCCAGTTGATAGCGATACACTTCGAGATGTCATATTGGCTTTGGATGAACCTGTGTGGAGAGAAAATATAACAAGACAAGAAGAGTTCGAAGTACATCGAGCTACTGAATCTGTTGTTATGGTATTTGTTGATTTAGATCGTTGGCCAGATATAGAGATAACAAAAGAATCGGGATGGGATTATCTATCACAAGCTGCTTTACCATTAATGAACGATATTATAACAAGATGTTATCAACCAGGTGGTACTGTCATTCGTGCCATGGCAGCGAAGCTTTTGGCTGGTCAAAAGATTGTACAGCACTGGGATAAGCACCCTTCTTTCCATTGCGGTCATCGAATACATGTGCCGATAACAACCAACCCAAGAGTTAGATTTATGATCGACGGTCAACCATATCGATTTAAGATTGGTGAGGCATATGAACTCAACAATCAGTTACTTCACTCAGTTATGAATAAAGGTAAAGAAGATCGGATTACTTTTATATTTGATTACGTACCCAAAGAAGAAATAGAAAAATTATCTGCTAATGGTTGACCATATAAAGTTCTTATCTTGAATTAGATATACCAGACAAAGCCACAGCCTCAGGGATATTCAAAACACTGTTAGAGGCTATAATGTGCGCTCCTGATATACCTGGAATCTCTGATAAAATTTTAAGATGTTCCGCGCACATTTTAGTACCCTCCTTGTCAGGGTCATCCGAATTTTCTAAGCGCTCCACAGCTTCAATTGGAATGATTACATTCGGTCTATTCTCTCTTAACCAGCGAGCATCATCAGGTGATTTCAAGATTGCAATGCCTACAATAAGGTGCATACGACGAAGTAATTTTGTAGCAATTAACCTCTCCATATACAGTTTTATAAGATCCATTTCTAAGCATGTATGTGTGATAACGAATTGTGCTCCGGCATCAATTTTTTCAGAAAGATTTTTGGCCGGCCAACCTGGTTTTGGGCCAAAAGGGGTAACTATTCCCCCCAAAAGGAAATCATTTTTGGAGGGTAATTTTTCATCTAGTTTTATTTTATTTGCTAATCCGATTAATTCTGTGGCATTTACATCCATGATTGCTTTAGGTCGAGGATTAATTCCAAGAGGAACTTTATCGCCCCGAGTTAATAACAGGTTATTGATCTCAAGTGCAGCGCATCCCAATAGGTCACTCAATAACGAGACACGATTTCGGTTTCTACAACTTAAGTGAACAATAGGATCTATACCATTCTTTTTAAGTAATACCCCGGCCGCTAGGCTTGACATATGAAGTTGACCTGATTGATTGTCGGTTACTAAAATGGCGTCGACTGATTCTCTGAGGATATCAGCTTGGATATTGATAGCTTTCTCATCTGTATCAGGTCTGAGAAAAATCTCTGAAGAGATGGTAAAATCTTTCGTATTAAGTGATTTGTTGTAAGTTTTCAATTTAGTAATTTTTTATTTCTAACCAAGAGTTTTATTTTCACCAAATACTATATTAATAAATTTAATTGAGCGAGTTTAAGTGTGATTGTTTTGATGGGTATATAGAAAGCAGAATCAATGATGGTAATAAAATTTCAACACTACTGAATTCTAAAGATGCTTTTAAGCAAGCATTTTCTTTTCTAAAGAAAGGAGATGCACGTTTGTGTGTAAACGTTTGTAAAAGCGCATTACTAAATTATCCTGAAGACGTCAATCTTCTTTGTCTCCTTTCTCGTGCAAGTATTTCGCTAAGACTTTTTGAGGAGGCACAAGGTTATTTAAATGAAGCCACTCGACTTGACCCGAAGTCTTCTATTGCACGTGAGACTTATGGGGATCTATTGTTGGTTCAAGGCATGCCTGAAGAAGCTATTAGAGAATATGATTTTGCTGTAAATTTGAATACACAGAGAGGAGCCCAGATTGACAAAAAGATCGAGCATGCCAAGCAAGTTCAAAAGGAATTGACGCGGCAATTACCAAAAAAAAACGTTAAAGCCGAATCAAATCATAATTCAAGGAATTCAGTCATTGCCGAGGAAATGAGCAAGGCAAAAGAGCATCAAGAAGCAGGAAGAAATGAAAATGCTGAAGATATTTATCGTAATATTCTAAAAGAAAATCCTGATCACATTGAAGCAGCAAGACTCCTAGCGGGGATTGCCATGGAGCATAAAAAATATAGGGATGCTGAAATATTTTTACAGCGTGTGGTTAAAAATGCCCCAGAATATTCTAGAGCATGGGTTGATTTAGTCGCCGCTCAGAGAGAACAAAACAAATTTCGTGAGGCTCTTTATAGTGCTAAGAAACTATTGAAGCTTGATCCAAGTTTATCAGAATCATATATGGTTTTAGCGAGCGCAGAAGGAGTTTCTGGCCTCCACGAACAGGCTATTAATACTTATAAAAAAGCAGTTAAACTTGACCCAAATAGAGCTGGCGCAATGTGCTCTATGGCGCATCATTTGAAAACACTAGGAAAACATGAGGAAGCTGTGGATGCATACAGAAAAGCCATTAAAATTAAGCCAGAACACACCGAATCTTATTGGAGTTTGGCTAATCTGAAGACATTTAGTTTTAAGGAAGAAGAAATCACAGCCATGGAAGATTTGTTATCAAGCTCTGATCTTCCTGATGCAGGGAGAGTCCATCTCTTCAACGCTTTGGGTTTGGAGTATGAATCTCGCAAGAATTACGACAAAGCATTTGAAAATATGAGTTCGTGTAATGTGTTAAGGAGAAAAGCGGAGACGTATGATCCAGTTGAATTTGAAACAACGGTTGAGAAACTTATCGAGCTTTTACCTGCTAAAAAAATCAAAGCGTCCAAAATGGAAGAGAAAGTTGTAACACCAATTTTTGTCGTCGGTTTACCCCGATCAGGTTCAACATTAATAGAGCAAATACTTGCTAGCCATAGTTTAGTGGAGGGCACTCATGAGTTGCATGAATTGACATTGGCAATGCAATCAACACGAGATAAATTTGATATAACAAAACGATTTCCTGAGGCAATAAGCTTTTTTAAGCATGATCACTGGAAAATGCTTGGCGAAGATTATTTGAGTAATACTGAAAAATACCGAACTGATAAATTGTTTTTTATAGATAAAAATCCGAATAATTTTGCGTTTATTGGGGCTATAAAGTTAGCTATTCCAAATGCCAAAATTATAAACGCAAAACGACATCCTCTGGACAGTTGTTATGGTTCTTTTAAGCAGTTGTTTGCTTCTGGTCAGCCTTTTAGTTATGACCTTATCGAGTTAGGAGAATACTACATGGAGTACCAAAGAATCATGGATCATTGGCATAAAGTTTGTGACGGATTTATTTTGGATGTTAGCTATGAAGAAGTTGTGGCAGATTTGGATCAGCAGGTTAAAAGGATATTGGAATTTTGTGATTTGCCTTTTGAGGAAGGTTGCTTGCATTTCCATGAAACGGAAAGAGCTATCAAAACAGCAAGTTCAGAGCAGGTAAGGAAGCCTATATACTCAAGCTCGGTTAATCTTTGGCGCAATTATGAAGACAAATTGGCGGATTTAATTGAAATTTTAGAGCCACTATTGTCGAAATTACCCAAAAAAGATCAGCCGAAATTTTCTTAAAAACTTTTGCTAAATTACTTTTTGTAGTTCATCTAAACTTGATATAGGTTTCTAATATACTGATTTTAATAAAAAAATTAAATCAATAAGCATTGATGAAAGTAAAAACAAACAAAAATTAATCTAAGTCATGTGGTAAAAAAACAACAATAAATGAATAAACTCTATATTTTGCTCAATAATTGCAACAAAAAGTTGTAGTATTGTGCCAACTAATTTACATTTAGATACAAGATTTCAGAAAACTTAATAAATTTTTAATCAATTTCATCGAACAATCGGGGGTTTCGAGAATGGAAGAACAAAAAATAAAAATCGGTTTAACACCGGTTGCAGGGGCAATTGCTGCGGCATTAGCGCCTTCACATCAAGTTGTTGCACAAGATGGTGACTTTCAACTAGAAGAAATCATTGTAACAGCAACAAAAAGAGAATTGAGCGTCCAAGATATTCCAGCGTCTGTTCAGGCAATAGGGCAAGAAGCACTAGCAAATATGGGTGCGGCAACTCAGGAAGATTTTGCAAGATTTATGCCTGGTATTAACGTTGTGTCTTATGGCGCTGGCGGAAGCACCATAGTCTTTCGTGGAGCGATAACTGGTTCAGGTTATATTGCAGCATCTACATCATCCGTTTATTTGGATGAGTTAGCGCTAACAACAACCGGTGCTCAGCCAACCCTCCGTATGGTTGATGTCGCGCGAGTTGAAGCTTTAGCAGGACCGCAAGGAACATTGTATGGTTCAGATGCGCAAGCTGGCACATTAAGGGTTGTCACAAATAAACCTAAAATGAACGAATTTGAAGCGGTATTTGATGGTGAACTTGAAGGTGGTGGCGATAGTGATGCTAGTTATCGAGGTTCATTGGTATTTAACCTACCCATCGTTGAAGATAAGATGGCTCTGAGGATTGCTGCATACAGTGACACAGAAGGTGGTTATATTGACAACGTTCTTGGTTATACGGCTGATAGCAGTGCTTTTGATGGGTCAAAATATGCTCAAAAACACGGCACCTTGTCAAACGCACATGCGGTAGAAGATAACTACAATAAAGAAGTCACCAATGGCTATCGCGCTAAAC
>JAYZHY010000113.1:0-2668 GCA_036166115.1 Pseudomonadota bacterium
GCTACGCCAAGGATTTTTCGAGCTTCTGGGTTTGGTGCTAACCATCTAGCATCGCTTAGATTGATCAATGAATAATACTCAGGATTTGATGTCACTTCTTCTATTGCATCATTAATGATTTTTTGTGTCTTATCATCGCAAACAATGAATTCTTGCATGGTTTGAAAGGAAGGCTCTAGATCAAACGCTTTGATCAAGTTGTCTGCGGTAATGGCAAGATTATCATCAATACGAAAGATCAGTGATTGATGAGTTTCATTTTGTATTGTTCCAAGTTTCATGATTTATGTAATTCTTTTTTTAGTCCCATTATTATAGAGATACACATTAATAACAAAATAAAGCAAAACGGAAATGCAGTGGCTAATGCCATGGCTTGAAGTGAGCTTAGTCCGCCACTTAACGTTAGTGCTATCGCTATCAAACCAATAAATATACACCATAAAATTCTTTGTAAAATTGGCGTATCCAACTTTCCACTTGAAGCAATTGTATCAATAACAAGTGCCCCTGAATCCATAGAGGTAATAAAGAATATACAGACCAGGGTTATTGCTATAAAGGAAGTAATCTGAGAGAAAGGGAATGCTTCGAGGAACTTATAGATTGACATTTCTGGCACCTGATTTTGTATGGTTTGAATAACAGCTGTATTGCCATTTACTAAGTATTGATTGATGGCATTGTCACCAAATAGGGTTAACCAAAGGATACTTATTAAAGATGGAATGAAGATTGTTCCGAAAATAAATTCTTTAATTGTACGACCTTTAGATACACGCGCGATAAACATTCCAACGAAAGGTGACCAAGATATCCACCATGCCCAGTAAAATACTGTCCAGCCATGTAGAAAATCAGTATCGGTTCGATCAATCCAATTGCTTAGAGCGGGAAGGTTGCTCAAAAAGCTCAGAGAATAATTAAAAGCATTGGTTAGTATTTGTATGGTGGGCCCAACCAAGAAGATAAATGCACACAGACAAATTGCCAAGAAGATATTTAATTCACTAAGCCTTTTTATACCTCCATCTAGTCCTCTAAGGACTGAAGCAAGCGCTACCATAGTGATTAATACAATGACAATGACCTTGTTGGTGACATTTAATTCGTATCCAAAAAGATAATTTATGCCTGCCATGGATTGTTCCGCACCGATTCCAAGTGATGTGGCGATGCCAAATATGGTTGCAAACAAGGCTAAAATATCAATTGCATGACCTCCCCAGCCCCAGATTCTTCCTCCAAGGATTGGATAAAAAGCAGAACGGATTGAGAGTGGTAATTTTCTATTGTAGGAAAAGAAAGCTAAGGCGAGACCGACAAAGGAATAAAGCGCCCAAGGGTGTAAAGTCCAATGCATTATTGAGGCAGACATAGCAATGTCTCTTGCAATTTCGGTGTTGGCTGTATCGGTATTTAAGGGCGGTGAAAAAAAATGATTGATGGGCTCATAAACCCCATAAAACATTAATCCAATACCCAATCCTGCAGCAAATAGCATGGCGAACCAGCTGATTCTTGAAAATTCAGGACTCGAATCCTCACCCCCTAATCTGATGTTTCCGGCAGGAGAGACAGTTATAAGCATGCAGAATAACAATAGGATATTCGTCGTGATAATAAACACCCAATCAAACTGAGAAGTTAACCATAATCTTAGTTCAATGAATGCATTACCTGCAGTCTGAGGCGACAGCAATGTAATAACAACAAAAGCCAGTACAATTATTGTTACCACAGGAAAAACAATCTTGTGCACGTCTAAACCATAACCTTGAAAGTTAGTTTGATTGAAATGCTTTGATGTTTCTTTCTCGATCATAGGCGTCCGAGGTTTTGTTAGATTCAAAATATCATATATAACTTGTCTCAGGCTATTTTTAACATTCTTTTTTATTTGCTTATGATAGGATGAATACAAAGATTTCAATTGCGATTAGAGGCTATTTTATGAATAGAATTGTTTTAATAACTGTATTTTTTTCCCTAATTTTATCATCTTGCGAGAACAGTTCAGATCAAGTAAATGGAGTCCCTTACGAGAGTACTTATAAACCAATGCCTTCATCACCCACACTGTTAAAGGGGGCAACAGTACTTACAGGTAATGGAGAACGTTTTGAGAATACAGACATCCTTCTTAAAGCAGGAAAGATTGATGCACTGGGTTCAAACTTAGTAGCCGATGGCACTATCGTTATTGATGCACAAGGAATGTGGATAACTCCTGGAATTATTGATGTGCATTCACATTTGGGCGTATATCCATCGCCTAGAGTAAGAGCCCATTCGGATGGAAATGAAGCTACTGCTCCTAATACCTCAGAGGTGTGGGCAGAGCATAGTGTTTGGCCTCACGATCCAGGTTTTGTGACAGCGTTAGCCGGAGGAATTACGTCTTTGCAAATTTTGCCAGGTTCCGCAAACTTATTTGGAGGAAGAGGCGTGACTTTAAAAAATATTCCTGGGCAATCAGTTATGGAAATGAAATTTCCCGGCGCACCACACGGATTAAAAATGGCTTGCGGTGAGAATCCAAAAAGAGTTTATGGAAGTCGTAAGCAGTCCCCATCAACACGCATGGGAAATGTGGCAGGTTATCGTGATGCTTGGATTGAGGCATCAGATTATAGAAACGAAATGGAAGATGCCAATAATGGCAAAG
>JAYZHY010000114.1:0-5261 GCA_036166115.1 Pseudomonadota bacterium
GACTTCCTGAAACAGGAATGTTCTCTACCTCTACTTCCTCAACAAATGGTAATCTCTGCAATCTAATTTTTGATCTATCGATCAAGATATTAGATACAAATGCGCCCTCTGTTTGACGTACCTCTCGTCGGAAAACTTCATCATCAACTTCACTTACTCCATTAAAATTAATTCGACGAACATATACACGACTCCCAGGGTTAATAAAAAAGGTTACTGCAACCTCATTCCTGTCATAATCTAATTGTGGTATCGGTTCTATCTCGGCATTAGCATACCCTTCTTCACCCAATCTAAAAGACATCATTTCAGCAGAATTAGTAAGAGTCTGCAGATTAAACATATCCCCATCTTTTGAAATAACTAAGCGTTTTAAATCCTCATCTGGAACTACTGTATTGCCCACCAATTTTATCGAGGAAATATTATATCTAACCCCTTCATGTATATTTATAGAAACAAACATATCTTTTTTGTTTGGGGAAATAGCTATTTGGCTGGAATCTACCCTAAAGTCTGCATAACCACGATCCATATAGAAAGAACGGAGTTTTTCAAGGTCTCCAATCATGGCTTCTTTGGAATACCTGTCATCCTGTCTTATCCAAGAAAGCCAATTGGCTGTATCAAGCTCAAATCCTTCACGAACCTCATCCTCATCATAATTATAATTTCCAATAATATTCACTTGACGAATTTTAGCTCTATCTCCTTCTTTGACCTCAATACTTATACCAACTGTATTATTTGGTCTATCCTGAACATCTGCTTTAATTACTACACCATATTTACCTCGGTCATAATATTGCTCTCTCAGGAAAGAGGTAAGATTATCCAGTACTGACCTATCAAAAGTTCGACCTCTTGACATACCAATATTTCTTAATGAAGACATTAAATCTTCTGTTTTAATATCTTTATTGCCCTCGATAGAGAAGGATGCTATAGAAGGTCTTTCTTTAATAACTAATACCAAGGTATCCCCATCTCTCCTTACCTCTATATCATCAAATAAACCCTCTCTATACAAAGATTTGATTGCTTCTTGTATTCTTATTTCGTCAACACTATCTCCAACATTAATTGGCAGATAATTAAACACTGTTCCTTCAGAAATACGACGTAACCCTTCGACCCTCATATCACCAACAACAAACTCTTCAGCACGCAAGCTTATAGAACAGAATAGAAATAAAAAAAATATCTTAAAAGATAGTTTTATGATCGCTGTTTTTGAATTTTTCTTCATGAAACTTTACACTCAAGAAATTTCAGCCAAATAAATCATTATAAAATGCAAGACTCATCAATATTAATATAGCCATTATACCAAATTGCTGAGAAAGTGACTCAAATCTAGCTGATAGTGGTTTACCTTTTACCCATTCAATACTTTGCTGGACTATTTGACCACCATCTAAAACAGGTATAGGCATTAAATTAATAACGCCTAAACTGATACTTATCAATGCCAAGAATTTTAAAAATTGATTAGTCCCAGCGCTCACTGAAAGTCCTGCGTATTTTGCAATACTTAATGGGCCGCTAATATTTTTTGATGATACATCTCCACTTAACATACGCAAGAACATTGATACAGTAAAACTTGCTGTGTTCCAGGTTTGTATGACAGATTTCTTTATAGCAACTCTAAAATTAGATCGATCGAGATAATAATACTTCTCAAAATTTCCGGTAAACCCAATTCCTAAAAAACCTTTTATATCTTTATTGCCTGTTTGTCCAAGCTCAACTTGAATAGTATTCACACGACCTTCTCTTTCAAAGTTCATTGTAATTAATTGCCCAGGTTTTTTTGAAATAGAAGCCCTTAATTCATTAAAAGAGTTAATCTCATCACCATTAATAGAAAGTATCTTGTCTCCCTCCGATAAACCCGCATTATATGCAGGGCTATTCATAGAAACTGCTCCAACAACAGCTTGAGGCTGCCAAGGAGAGAATCCTAATCCATTAAACAAATTTCCTGGTTCAGTAAAATACACCCTATCTTCTTTTATCGAAATATTAATTAGCCTCTTATTTTGATTTTCACTCTCTATTTGAAATTTAAGATCTTTTTCTACAGCCAAAACTTTCATTATAGATGTGATGGTAGTTTCCCAATCATTTACAACCTTTCCATCAACCATAATAATCCGGTCACCATATTGCATACCTGCATCCGCGGCATAAGAATTATCTATAACCTCACCAATAATAGGTTTCATGGTTATAACCCCGCTTGAGAAGATAAAGAAATAAGCAATAATCGCAAAAAAGAAGTTAAATAAAGGGCCCGCTAATAATACCGCTATTCTCGAGTAAATGGGCTGATCAGTAAATGCTCTCCCCTTGTCAACAACATCAACATTATCATTACGAGCATCTAAAAATTGTACATATCCCCCAAGTGGTATCAGTGATAAACGATACTCAGTGCGATCTTTATCCTTGGATACATATGAGTATATCGGCCTACCAAAACCGATGGAAAAACGTAATACCTTAATTCCAAAATATCGGCCGACAATATAATGACCAAACTCATGAATTGCAACCAAAACACTAATGGCAAATATAAAAGAAAAGAGACTTATTAAGATATCAGTTAATGTCATAATTCAATTACCATTCTGAGAAACCATTCTAATACTTAAAATAAATAAATACTGCAAGCAAATGCATAAAGTGATATCGATGAGATAATACTATCAATTCTGTCTAACAAACCGCCATGCCCCGGAAACAATCTACCACTATCCTTAACCCCAGCATTCCTTTTAAACATACTGATTGTAAGATCGCCAACAACAGATAATAACCCCAGGGATAAGACAAAAGGTATCATGACTGTTTTATCAATACCGGATGTATGGGAGAGCAATAAAGACAACATTGTCATTGAAACTAGACCACCAAATAATCCTTCCCATGTCTTATTCGGGCTGATTGATCTTGCAAGCTTAACTCTGCCAAACCTTTTTCCAATAAAGAATGCACCAATATCCATTACCCAGATAAACACGAGAAAAACAAGAAAGTACTTTACGGACTGAACAAATAACCAGTCCATTGCAATATAACTTGAGGACAATGATATTAACCCAAATAACCAACTGAAAATATTTCCAAAACTAATAGGATAAGAGAATAAACACAATAAACAAATCATCCACCATAAAATAGAAAAAGCAAGGATTGCTTGAATTTGAATAAAGTTAAGCTCATAAAATTGAATAGGTAAGATCAATATAATCAAAATAAACACAAAAATTATTTGAGAAGACTGCGAAGTCGAATTAACCATTCTTGCCCATTCCCATCCAGCAAATATAAAAACCAAAGCCAGCAAAAACCTAAAAATTTCCTGAGGCAGAAAGAATAAAACACCTAATAAAACTATTAAACCAGAAACTCCGCTAATCACTCTTTGCTTTAACATAAATTACTCAACACTATACCGATACGCCGTAACGTCTTTGTCTTGTACTAAAAAATTCTATAGCTTTATCTAAATCATTACTTGTGAAATCTGGCCATAAACAATCACAAAAAAATAATTCCGAATAAGCAATATTCCACAACAAGAAGTTAGATACTCTTTTTTCTCCACCAGTTCTTATTAATAAATCAGGATCAGGTATGCCACCTAACTGCAGAAAGGAAGAGAATAAATCTTGATCTATATCTTTTTGTTTTATTTCACCATTTTGAATGTTATCTAGAAGCGTCCTAGCTGCATTCACTATATCCCATCTCGCACCATAAGCTAATGCAACAAATAAATTAAGGCCTTGATTATTTTGTGTGCGTAATTCGGCTTTTTCAATTTTACTTATAAGGCTTCTTTTTAGCTCTTTTCTCTTTCCAATAAATCTAATTCTTACATCATTATTATCAAGTTCATCTATTTCGTTATCTAGAGTCTCTATAAATAAATTCATTAATAATTCTATTTCTTTTGAAGGGCGGCCCCAATTCTCAGTACTGAATGCATAGAGTGTTAGGTATTTTATTTCTTGGGTTCCTGCATGCCGAACAATATCTCGCGCGCAAATTGCTCCGGATTTGTGGCCAAACAGTCTGCTTTTATTTTGATTCCTGGCCCATCTCCCATTACCATCCATTATAATTGCTATATGATTCGGTTTCATTGTTAAGTTCTTGCTTTAATCAATCAAATGACCATTAACTCTTTTTCTTTCGCAGCTACTGCTTGATCAACCTCTTTAACATACTGATCTGTTAATACTTGTATCTCTTCCTGAGCTTTTCTTTCTTCGTCTTCCCCGATCATTTTTTCCTTTAAAAGATCTTTTACATCGTTTAAAGAATCCCTTCTAATATTTCTGATGGCAATTCTTGATTGCTCGCCTTCTTGTTTGACAACACGAGTCATATCCTTACGTCGCTCTTCAGTAAGCGGAGGAAGCGGAACCCTAATAATCATACCAGCAGAAGTTGGATTAAGCCCTAAATCAGAATTCATTATTGCTTTCTCAATTGGCTGAATCATATCTTTTTCCCATGGTGTTATTTTGAGAGTTCGGGAATCTTCTATACCAATATTTGCAACCTGATTTAAAGGAACATCAGACCCATAATAATCAAGAGAAATTTGATCTAACAGGCTGGTATTTGCTCGGCCTGTTCTAATCTTAGTTAGATTATTCTGTAATGAATCAACACTCTTTCTCATTCGTTTAGTTGCATCTCCTTTTATTTCAATAATCACTGATATAACCTCCGTCCAATTTTTATTGTACTGCTGTTCCAACTGATATGTCGGACATGGCTTTGATCAACATATTTGGCTTTAATAGATTGAATACTCTTAAAGGTAAGCCATTGTCTCGACACATTACTATGGCGGTTGCATCCATAACCTTTAATTTTTCCGACAATACTCTATCAAAAGATATTTCTTTGAATAATTCTGCATTCTTGTTATTTTTTGGATCTTTATTATAAATTCCATCAACCATAGTTGCTTTCAATAAAACTTCAGCGCCAATCTCAATAGCTCTTAGGCTTGCAGCAGAATCAGTCGTAAAAAATGGATTTCCTGTGCCAGCAGCAAATATGACAATTCTTCCTTTCTCAAGATGTCTAACTGCTCTTCTTCTAATATAATCTTCACAGACTTCATGAATTGTTATTGCTGACATAACTCTTGCATTCGCATTCATTGATTCAAGCGCATCTTGAATTGCTAATGCATTCATCACAGTAGCAAGCATACCCATGTAATCCCCTGT
>JAYZHY010000115.1:0-6188 GCA_036166115.1 Pseudomonadota bacterium
GGTTTAAACCATTTTTTATGGAATTCGATGAGTGAGTCTTGGGTAATTTTAGAAATTGATTCTTCTGTACCAGATCCAGTTAATGGCATTGAATAAGCATGGTTCTCCCCATACAGTAATTTTGGTAAGACTCTAAGTGCTATCCCAAAAGGTTGATTTTTTTCTTGTTGAATTTGAGCTAATCTTTGTTTTCTGAGGCGCTCTAATTCACTTTTTGGGAAACTTGGATTTAATATGATATCTGCATACAGTTTAATAGATTGATCCAAATTTTCTTTTAACGCATTTAAAGAAACGGTGGAGTTATCGACTCCTGATCCAGAACCAATGATTGCGCCTATATTTGCTGCGGCATCGCTTATTTCAAGCGCATCCATTTTTGCTGTACCTTCATCAAGCATTGCCATAGCAAGGCTTGAAGTTCCTGGTTCTGAGAATTGATCTGCCGCGTAACCAGCATTGAGTAGCAAACTAAAATTTATAACCGGAGCGTTATGTTGTCTGGCAACAATTAAATTTAATCCGCTTGATAAAGCATCTTTTTCAAAATCAATAAATTTACTTTCAGGAAACTTTGTTGTTTCTGGGATAGATGAACGGTCAGCTCCAACTTCTTGAGCGTGCAGTTTTTTAATTGGATGAACCTCGAGGTTATAAGAGCCTTGCGCTAACCATTTTTTGGCTGTTCTTGTAATGCTTTTCTGGGTGGCGTTCTCTATTGCGTCAAGTGAATTCTTATAGTATCCAGGATCACCAGTATAAACTGCATTTTGAGCCAGAATATCTGATTTACCACCGAACCCTCCCACTTTCTCAAGACCCCGGATAAAACTTGCAGTTAATTTCATCTTAGCTCTCTTTAACTCAGCTTTTGTAGGTCCATCTTCTATAAATCGATTGATTTCTTCGTTTATTGCTAATTTGACAGCCTCGGGTTCTCCATTGGGTTGAGCAGAAGCTTGTATGTAATAGAATCCTCCAATATCGCCTGCGAATTGATAAGAATCAATATCGGTTGCAATTTGTTCTTCATAAACCAATCTGTTGTATAAACGAGAAGTTTTACCGGAGGTTAAGATAATATCTATAAGTTGTAATACGTCAGAATCAAGATCTCGAAAGGCAGGTCCGCCCCATGCTTTATGTATACGAATTTGCGGTACATCATCTTTTATGATTTCACGTTTATCAGTGTCTAATCTTACTGTCCAATCCAACAATTTTTCAACAGGAGGAGATGCAGGTATATCTCCAAAATATTTTTTTACTTTTTCATGAACTGCGGTGGGGTCAACATCACCCGCAATAACAATAACTGCATTATTTGGCCCGTAATATTTTTTAAACCATTCATGGACATCTTCAAGGCTAGCAGCATCAAGGTCTTCCATGGAACCAATTGTGCTCCATGAATAAGGGTGATCATTAGGGAAAATCCCTTCTAATAAATGATATTCAACCATTCCATAAGGTTGGTTATCTCCTTGTCTTTTTTCATTTTGTACTACTCCTCGCTGTTCATCTAATCGATCTTGGGTGATAGCTCCTAGCATATGGCCCATGCGATCTGATTCCATCCAGAGCGCCATATCAAGCGCTGTGCTAGGCACATTTTCAAAATAATTAGTGCGATCAAAATAAGTTGTTCCATTCATATTTGTCGCCCCAACACGCTCGAAAGGTTTGAAGAATTCGTCATTATAATTTTCACTGCCATTAAACATTAAATGCTCAAAGAGATGAGCAAAACCAGTTTTACCTTTAACTTCGTTTTTTGAGCCAACGTGATACCAAAGATTAACTGCGACAATGGGGGCTTTATGATCTTCGTGCACAATTAATCTGAGACCATTATCAAGAGTAAACTCTTCATAATTGATGTTGACTTCAGTAGCTCCCAATGCTGTGGTTTGACTCAACAAAAATGGAAATAAAAGTTTTTTAAATGTTTTAATCATAATTATTTTTTCCCTGAATGTATGATTCACGTTCCTATTGATAGAATCTTCAGATAATTCAAACTGATATTATTGATAATTTTCAATTATTATTCTTTATCTGTAAATTTAATATAAAATTCATTATTACAATTAATTATAAAACATAAAGAGAAAGATCTTTTGAGTAAAATAATAATTCGAAATGCAAAACTAATAAATGAAGGTGCTATCAATGAATCTGACATTTTAATTGATGGCGAACGAATTGCAAAGATTGCATCAAATATAAAAGTTGATAATAGCGTTTGCGCGATAGATGCCAATGGCCGTTACCTAATCCCTGGCATGATAGATGACCAAGTTCATTGCCGTGAACCTGGATTAACGCATAAGGCTGATCTGGCAACAGAGTCTTCCGCTGCTGTTGCTGGAGGCATTACGAGTTTTATGGAAATGCCAAATGTTGACCCACAAACAACAAATAAGCAGGCTTTGCAAGATAAGTATAAGTTAGCCGAGAATCGGTGCCGAACTAATTATGGATTCTATATGGGGGCAACCAATACCAATATTGAGGATATTAAATCGTTAAATATAAATGAAGCTTGCGGCGTTAAAGCTTTTTTGGGTGCATCCACAGGCAATATGCTAGTTAATGATCCAATGGCGTTAGAGTTATTATTCGAACATGCACCTATCATGATTGTTACTCATTGTGAAGATTCTCCAATGATTTGGGAGAACGAGCAAAAAGCAAAAGAAAAGTATGGTGAAGATATACCCGTTACTGAGCATCCTTATATCCGATCAGATGAAGCGTGCTATAAATCATCCAGTTTAACCATTGAGATGGCTAAAAAGTATGATGCATTACTGCATATTCTCCATTTGACCTCAGCCAAGGAAATGGATCTATTTTCAGATCTACATCGATCTAAAAAACGTATCACAGCTGAAGTGTGCGTTCATCATCTTTGGTTTGATGAGGCCAGCTATAAAGATAAAGGGGCATTCATAAAATGCAATCCTGCTATTAAAACAAGCAAAGATAGGGAATCATTAGTGGCTGCATTAAATAGCGGTAAATTAGATGTTATCGCAACTGACCATGCGCCTCATACCAAAGAAGAAAAATTAAGAAGTTATTTTGATTCACCGGCTGGATTACCACTCGTTCAACATGCATTGCCTGCGCTGTTTGATTTGGCTAATCGAAATGAGGTATCTCTTGAGTTAATAATAGATCGAGCTTGCCATGCTCCAGCAGATCTATTCGGCGTAGAAGATCGCGGTTATATAAGGGAAGGTTATTATGCTGATTTAACACTGGTAAATCCAAAAAAATCTTACTCAGTAAATAAGAGTAATATTTTGTATAAATGTGGTTGGTCACCTTTTGAGCAGCATACATTTGGCACGTCCATTGATACGACTATAGTCAATGGCACTATTGTTTATGATGACAATGAATTAACGGGAGCAATTGTTGGAAAAAGGATGACATTTAACCGTTCAAGAAATTGACGAAAAATGTTTACTTTATTGTGGATAGGTTTATTATCCGTACGATATAGATGAGGAAAAATTTGTTGAACCACTGATTATATTTTTTAATGCACTATTAATTTGCATAACACCGTAAAAAATGAAACCAACAAATACATCAAATCCGGATTATTTCCATAAAGTAGTCGATTGTCAGTGGGCATGCCCAGCTCATACTGACGTACCTGAATATATTCGCTTGATTGCTCAGGGACGATTTTCTGATGCTTACATGGTTAACCGTGAATCAAATATATTCCCAGGTATTCTTGGTAGAGTATGCGACAGACCATGTGAACCAGCATGCCGAAGGTCTCGTGTAGAGGATAAAGCTGTCGCGATATGCAGATTAAAGCGTGTTGCGGCTGATCATAGAGATGATATTACCGCTAGACTACCCAAGCCTCCATCGAAAAAGAATGGTTTCAAAATTGCTTTAATAGGTGCGGGTTGCGCATCTTTATCTGTAGCAAATGATTTATTGCCGCTTGGTTATGATGTCACTATTTTTGAGGCTTTGGATAAAACAGGCGGCCTAATGCGAACAAACATTCCGCAATTTCGTTTACCACCAAAAGTGCTGGATGAAGAAATTCAATACGTTGTTGATATGGGGGCAGACCTTAAATTTAATCACCGTATTGAAAGTTTTCGTGATTTTCATAAACAGAATGAATACGATGCTATTTTTATCGGAACAGGCGCACCAAAAGGAAAAGAACTCGATTTACCGGGGCGTTTTGATACAGAAAGTGTGCATATTGGTATCGAATGGCTCGAATCCGTTGCTTTCGAGCATATTCACTCTACAGGAAATAACGTACTTATAATTGGTGTTGGTAATACTGCGATGGATTGTTGTAGAACTTCTCTGAGGCTTGGCGCTAAGACTGTTAAGGTAATGGCTCGTAAACCAAGAACTTTTTTTAAAGCTTCGGCTTGGGAGCTTGAAGATGCCGAGGAAGAAAATGTGGAGATTATTGTTAATCATTCGCCAAAAGAATTTGTTATCAAAAAAGGCAAGTTGGTTGGCATGCTGTTTGAAGAAATGGAATATCAATTAAACGAGCATGGGAATATCGAAAGCTCCAAAGTAATTGGTGAGAAAATTATTGATTGTGATGAAGTGATTTTAGCGATTGGTCAAGACAATGCTTTTCCTTGGATTGAACGTGATATTGGCATGAACTTTGATAAGTGGGATTGCCCTGTTGTTGATGAGGTAACTATGATGTCCTCACTTGAAGGTGTTTTCTTTGGTGGTGATGCAGCGTTTGGTCCCAAAAATATTATTTGGGCAGTGGCGCATGGACATGAAGCAGCCATTTCGATTCATAAATACTGCTCCAAAGAGGATTTAACAAATCGCTTACCTAGAGGCATGAATCTTTCGAGTCAGAAAATGGGTATTCATGAATGGAGTTATTCTAACGATTATGACAACTCAGAAAGACGATTGATGCCACACGTTGATCTAAAAAAACGATTTAAGGAGCTAGATATAGAGGTTGAATTAGGGTTTACGCTTGATCAAACTGTTACTGAGGTAGAGCGTTGCTTAAATTGTGATATCCAGACAGTATTTACTGCAAACCTGTGTATTGAATGTGATGCTTGTATTGATATATGTCCTGTTGATTGCCTTACCATTACGGAGAATGGCGATGAGAATGAATTACGGGTAAGGCTTAGTGCGCCGGCAGAGAATACAGAACAAGACTTATACATCTCAGAAGAGCTTCCTCATACTTCTAGAGTTATGGTTAAAGACGAAGATTTATGCGTACATTGCAGTTTATGTGCAGAGAGATGCCCAACAGGAGCTTGGGATATGCAAAAATCAACAATATTATTGCCTTATGCTAAAGATGAAGCCGAATCAGGTAAACCAAGGAAAGTTAGTAATAGTTAAAAGGCATGAAAACCCAAGTAAAGAAAAGAAAAGTTTCAAGAGTCAATGATCTTGTTATCAAGATAGCAACCGTTAATGGCACTGGTTCAGCTAGCGCTAATGGTTTGTTGATGAAAGCAATATTTCGTATGGGGGTACCTGTGGTAGGGAAGAATTATTTTCCTTCAAATATTCAGGGTCTTCCAACATGGTATGAAGTAAGAGTAAGCGGAGAAGGTCATAATTCTGCATCAAATGAGATAGATATTGTTGTAGCAATGAATGCTCAAACCTATGAAAAAGATTTAATGGCAGTGCAGTCAGGAGGATGGCTTATTTATGACTCGACATGGCCGCGCAGCAAATTATTAGATAGAGAAGATATTACTGTTATTGGAGTTCCGTTCTCCAAGCTTTGTAATGAAAATTTTGAGGGTGTTCGATCTCGAATTCTAATGAAGAATATTGCGTATGTCGGAGCGTTAGCTGCACTACTAAAAATTGATTTAAAGATAATTAAATCTTTACTCAATGAAACTTTTGCAGCAAAGAAACATCTTGCTGCATCAAATTTAGAGTCCATTATGCTGGGTTATAATTATGTTATAGAAAACCTTACCTGCCCCTTACCATTAACTGTTAAGCCTCTCAATAAAACAAAAAAACACATAATAATCGATGGAAACACCGCAGCAGGTTTGGGCTGTGTTTATGCAGGAGCGACTGTGGGAGCATGGTATCCAATTACACCATCGACATCATTGATGGATTCGTTTCAGGCATTTTGTAATCAATTAAGAAAATCTGATAAA
>JAYZHY010000116.1:0-4132 GCA_036166115.1 Pseudomonadota bacterium
TTTCAATAATCGTTCCAGTCATTATCACTCAAAATCTTGCAAATAAACCTGACCAAAGATCATTATTTTTCAGGCACTGGATCATAGCCTGATCCACCCCAAGGATGACATTTAGAAACTCTTTTAATAGAGAACTTCAATCCTTTAAATAAACCATGACGATTTACCGCCTCTTCACAATAACTAGAACATGTGGGCTGGAATCTGCAATTAATTCCAATTAATGGAGAGATAAATTTTTTATAAATCTTTATTAAATTTATGACAAATGCGATTAAAATCTTATTCATATTCGATAGCAAAGTTTTTTATGGCTGTTAGCATGGATGACAAACCATTACTCCTAGTAGGGCTTAAATGTTGTTCAAATTCTAAAGCTTCAATAAAGTGAATAGGTGCCTCGATAATATCTTTAGGTCTTTTGTCACTGTATATCCTGAGCAAGATAGCTATCAACCCTGAAACAATTGCAGCATCACTCATTGCACGAAAAATTAGTCGTTCATTTTTTAATTCTGTTATAAACCAAACTTGAGATTGACAACCTTTAATTCTATTTTCTTCTATTTTTTCATCATCAGACAAGGATGATAAATTCCTACCCATATCAATTATATATTGGTACTTATCTACCCAATTACCCAATAATGAAAACTCTTCTACAATCTCATTTTGACTGATAATCACTTCGTTCATGAATAGTATTCTACGAAAATATCAATCATTGAAGTGCCATCGAACCCCAGAAGATGTATCCTCCAAGGTAATGCCTTTTTTTTCTATTTGTTTACGAAGGGAGTCAGCCTGATCAAAATCCTCCTCAGCTCTTGCTTTTTCTCTTTGAGCTATTAACTCTTCGATTTCTTCTTCAGAGATTCTATTATCTGTATTTTTTGAAAACCATTGATCAGGACTAGATCCTAATAAGCCCATTATATTTCCAGACACATAGATTGCGGCAGCCAAGAGCTCTTTATCGTTATGGTGTTTGGCTTTATTTAGCTTCTTAACGAGTTTAAAGATCTCAGCAATTGCTTTTGGTGTATTCAAATCGTCACAAAGAGCCTCCAAAACAGATGAAGGTATATCTGTATTCTCTATCATGTTCTTTGAAATAGAGATTTCTCTTAATGCGCCATACATCCGATCAAGCATTTGTTTTGCTGATGCAATTGTTTCAGTTGACCATTCCAGTGGTTGCCTATAATGAGCACTCAAAAGAGCTAAACGAATCGCCTCTCCAGGTGCATACTCTAATAAATCGCGCACCAAACTAAAATTGCCAAGTGATTTCGACATCTTCTTGTTTTCGATACTAAGAAATCCATTGTGCAGCCAATAACGACTAAATTCTCTTCCATCATGAACACAAGTACTTTGAGCAATTTCATTCTCATGATGAGGAAACACAAGATCTTGTCCCCCAGCATGAATGTCAATGGTTTCTCCAAGATACTTTTTAATCATTGCTGAGCATTCAAGGTGCCAGCCTGGTCGCCCCCTCCCCCAAGGTGAATCCCACCCAGGCAAATCTGATGTTGAAGGTTTCCATAAAATAAAATCTTGTGGCTGCTTCTTATAGGGCGCTATATCAACTCTTGAACCTGCAATCATTTCTTTTAAATTTCTTCGTGAAAGCGCTCCATATTTTTTATAAGATCCCACATTAAATAATACATGCCCATCAGCTTCATATGCATGACCCTTTAAAATTAATGACTCAATCATGGAAATCATTTCACTTATATTTTCAGTGGCTCGTGGTTCTATATCTGGCATCTGAACACCCAAGGCATTCATATCCTTATTGTAGGCAAATATATATTCCTCTGTAATATCACCAATACTTCTTTTTGATTTGATGGCTGCAGCATTTATTTTGTCATCTACATCCGTAAGATTTCTAGCAAATATAAGTTTATATTTAAGGCGTAATATCCGGACCAATAAGTCAAAAACTACTGCAGGTCTAGCATTTCCTATATGAGCATAATTATAAACAGTGGGACCACAGAGATACATTTTGACTTTTTTTGGATCAAGTGGTTTAAACTCAATCTTATTGCCAGTTAATGTGTTATGTAAGAAAAGTCTCATTATTTTATTGAGATGCAATTTGATTTATAACCATTCTGACTAAATCATCAGCAAGTGCTTCAATTAACATCTCTTCTTCTTGAGATTTACCCAAAACTAACTTCTCATTAAAAGTATAACTTCTTGTTAGTACTAATTCTTGTGGACTAATTAACAATTTTTCATGATCTCCAAAACTGTAGACAACCCGATAAAAAACTTCATACTCGGTAGCAATATTTCTTGCAGAAACAGATAAAACACGTCTGCCCGTTTCATCAGCAATAATTTCTAACACAGCTGTTGCTGATGATTTTGAATCAACTAATTGGATATTATTGGAATTAAGAGCATTTCTAAATTTGCGATAAAAAATACTTCTTGAATCAATGGTTTCAATATAGGTATTGATCATTCTCTCGGGTAAAACGACGGCCCTCTTCAATTCAAAGCCGCATGAAGTAACCCAAAATAGTACAAAGATTAAGTTTATTTTGTTAGATAACGACATTAATCAATTTGTCCTTAATATAGATAAATTTTTTAATCGTCTTACCTTTCAAGTGATGCATTACTTTTCTATCAGAAACAACCATCTTTTCTATATCTTCTTGATTAGACTCAACATCAATAACTAATCGACTTCTTAATTTACCATTAATTTGAATAACAATTTCGACATCATTCTTTTGTAGAACGGATTCGTTGAATTTAGGCCACATACAATAAATGAGAGGTTCCTTATGACCTAATTTCTTCCATAGTGCATGAGATATATGAGGGGTAATTGGGGATAGGAGTTGGATTATGGACTCCAATGCTTCTTGTTTGACAATCCTTCCTTCATTAGAAGGATCTTTGAATCTATTGACAATATTTAAAAGCTCCATAATTGCAGCAATAGCAGTATTAAACTTATACCTTCTTCCGATGTCATCAGTAACTTTTCTAATTGTATAATGTGTTTTATAACGAATATCTTTTTGTTCTTGATTAAGGCTCAATGAAAAATCCAAATTCTTAACAGCTTGATGACCATTCACTGCTACCCAAAGACGATTCAGAAAGCGATAACCACCTTGGACTCCAGCTTCAGACCATTCAAGAGCTAATTCTGGAGGTGCGGCAGACATCATAAATAATCTAACCGTATCTGCGCCATATTTTTCTATTAAGTCCTGAGGATCAACCGTATTTCCTTTTGCTTTTGACATCTTAGCGCCATCTTTTAGGACCATTCCTTGCGTTAATAAATTTGTAAATGGTTCACTAGCTGCCGACAACCCCTCATCACGTAATAATCTTTGAAAAAAACGAGAATACAGTAAATGTAAAATAGCATGCTCAATGCCACCCGTATATTGATCAACTGGCATCCAAAAATTCTCTCGTTTATCAAGCATTGTTGATGCATCGTAACTTGTATATCTGGAAAAATACCAAGACGATTCAAAGAAAGTATCGAAAGTATCTGTCTCACGTTTTGCTGGTTTTTTACATTCCGGACATTTGGTATTATAAAATTCTGGCATATCTTTAAGGGGTGAACCTGTACCACTAAATTTAACATTTTCTGGTAGTACAACCGGTAATTGATCTTCCGGAACTGGAACAGCATTACAATTGCTACAGTAGATTATAGGAATTGGAGCTCCCCAATATCGCTGACGAGATACCCCCCAATCTCGCAATCGGTAATTAGTTACTCTTTTCCCTTTTTTATTTTTCTCAAAGTGTTTTGCAATCTCATCAAATGCCTTACCAGAATCCATTCCGTCATAATCAAGGGAATTAATTAATGTGCCATATTCTAGATATGGTGCATCGTTTATATTTATTTTGGTGCCATCTTTTGGTTGAATGACTTGCCTCACTTCTAATCCATATTTTTTTGCAAATTCCCAGTCACGTTGATCGTGACCAGGCACCGCCATTACTGCACCGCTTCCGTAAGTCATTAAAACAAAATTAGCTACCCAAATTGGCACTCTTTCTTTTGAAATAGGATGTATGGCATAAATATTTAATGGGAGGCCTTTCTTTTCCATAGTCTCCA
>JAYZHY010000117.1:0-2832 GCA_036166115.1 Pseudomonadota bacterium
GATTACTTTTCAAGCCTTATGCCACTTGACGCTTCAAAGAATAATCTTTTTAGGACTGAAGCGAGCGCTTCACTTCAAAGACAGTCTCACATGGAGTCATCGGATGAATTATCTTTTGATGAATATCTTGAGAATTATTTTAAATCTTAATTTTATTTACTGATATTAAACGGCAATTCTGTACCATTTTTGTATGCATATTCTAAGTGATACTTTTGCATTTTTTTGGTTGTATCTCCAGCTTTTCCTTTGCCAATAATTCTCCCATCAGCCTCAATAATAGGTGTTAATTCTCCCATCGTGCCAGATGTAAATGCTTCGTCTGCTGTATAGAGTTCAGTTAGAGAGAGGTCCTTTTCGTGGTTATCGATTTCTTTTTCACTGGCAATATCTAAAATCATTTTTCTTGTTATACCGGGCAAACAACTTTTAGCATAGGGTGTATATATTGAATTGTCTTTGACGATGAATAAATTAGTATCGTTAGTTTCAGAAATGAATCCATTTACATCAAGCATTATTGCACTCTCAGCACCAGCAACATTTGCTTCAATAGTTGCCAATATATTATTAAGAAGATTATTGTGATGTATCTTTGAGTCTAAGCATTCTGGAGTATTTCTCCTCACAGAAGAGGTGATAACTTTTATCCCATTATTTCCGTATACTGGTGGTTTCCATTCAGCCAGAACAATCAATGAGCACCCAGATTGATTGAGTTTTGGATTCATTCCAGATGTAATTTTTTCGCCCCTTGTTAAAGTAAGTCGAATATGAGTTTCATCCCACATTTGATTTGCTTCAAGGGTTTCAAATATTGCTTTTTTCACTTCTTTATTATCAGGTATAGACGAAAAAGCCAACGTTTTGGCAGAATCTTGCAGTCTTTCTAAATGTTCGTTAAGTGCAGCAATTTTACCTTTGTATACTCTTAAACCTTCCCAAACTGCATCCCCTCCTTGCACTGCGCTGTCAAATACTGAGATTTTGGCTTGCTCCCTAGGAACAAGCGCGCCGTTGACATGTATAAATATTTCTTTATTTCTTGGGTCAAATATCATAATTTTATTTATTGTGAGTTGTGGTTAATGCGTGCTCAAATAGATTATCATAGTAAGGTCGACATTCATTAAAAAGTGATAATAATTCTACAGATAAATCAGGCTTGGGTTTATAGGGTATAAATCCATTAGATCTATGGACTTCTTGATACCAGTACTTGGCCCACATACCATCTTCCTTTATTGGCCCAGGCTCCCAACTTAACATTTCTTTGAAGAATGGTATTGATAGGTGTTCGCATAATTGAATTAGAATATTTTTTGGATTAATCAATAATTCTTTACTGTCGATAACAACAGGACTTTTTCCAGCTGAGCATAATTCTTGAAAGAGTTGCCACTGGAGGTCTAGACCTGTATCCCCAATTGAGGCATTTGGCAGTTGTTTCGTTAGAGAAGGAAGCACTTCTTTTGGGTCACGAATGAGAAAAATATTGTCTGTTTCTAATAAAAAATCTCTATTTATTCTTTGGAGATGATGGGACATTTGCTTCAAAAATAATATCTTATGATGCGGGCTTTTTTGTGCCATTAGAATTTCCATGACTTCATTTCCGTCACAATTAATTTTTTGCATAATTTCATGATGCCCAGGATGCTTCGCGCCACTTATTCTTAGATAGTGCCCATATAGTGGCTCATCAACGACTATAGTGTCTTCACGTTGAGCGAAACTGTACATAAAGGCAGTGGATACATTTCTTGGTCCTGACCATGAGCAAATCTTTTTCATGAAATTTTATTGTATTTAGGTTAAATCTTTTAATTCAATCTTAGAATCGTTTAGCTTGTCTAATTTGAGTGGTATTTTTTCTGCAATTATTTTTTTTGATTGTATAAAGTCTTTTGGGTTATTAATGGCATCAATAGCGATCAATATCTTGTTTTTTAAATAAAGGCATGAAAATGATTTTTTCTCCTTATCACCTCTGATAATAGTTTTATCGTAGCCTTCAGAGATTCCTGCAATTTGTAATTTTAATTTATATTGGTCCGACCAAAACCATGGAACCGTATTATATATACTATTTATACCGCATATATTATTGACAGCAATTTTAGCTTGATCGAGAGCATTTTGGACGGACTCCAAACGGATATTCCTATTAAATATGCTGCTCCAATGACTTGTGCAATCCCCAATTGCATAAATATCCTCTTCTTCAGTACAGCATTTATTATCAATCACAATACCGTCATCTGTTTTTATTTTTGTGTGGTTGGTAATTTCTGTATTGGGCATGGCTCCAATTCCAATTAGTACAATATCAGTTTTAATACATTTCTGATCGGAGAGAACAACTTGCTCTACACTCTTATCTCCTTCAAACGAGATCACTTCTTTGTTAAATATAAATTTAACACCATGTTCTTTATGCTCTGTTTCATAAAAGTCTGATATTTCTTTTGAAACTACACGATTCATTACTCGATCCTGTGCCTCAATTACAGTAACATTCATGCCAAATTTAATTGCAATTGCAGCCACTTCAAGACCTATGTATCCGGCACCTATGATGACAATTGATTTATTTTTCTTTAGTGAAGATCTAATGTTTTCAGCATCATTAATTTTTCTTAGATAGAAGATATTTTTTAGTGATGTTCCATTAATATTTAGTTCTCTAGGCCGCGCTCCAGTCGAGATAATTAATTTGCCAAAAGAAAAATCGCAGTCTTTGGTTTGTACAATATTTTTTTCAGGAATTATTCGTTCTACATGAGTGTTGAATTGAAAATCTATATTTAGGTCGTCAAAATATTGAGGGGG
>JAYZHY010000118.1:0-2670 GCA_036166115.1 Pseudomonadota bacterium
GTCCACAAAAGCATCTCTTCGGGAAAGAAAAGCATCACAAAATTCCTTTGGGCTTTGACTGTCTTTTAATGCTTCAATGGCTGCCAACTGCACAAATTGGCTTACGCCAAAATATTGAGCTTGAGACCAACTCGTTAAAGCATCAATAATCTTCGCCGGGGCTATCACCCACCCAATCCTCCAGCCAGACATGGCATGAGATTTGGATAAACTGTTCACAACAATGACACTTCCTCTTGTTTCTTTCTGAACATAAGCCGATGCGTGTTTATTTTCATACGACAAGGACCAATAAACCTCATCAGAAACTAACCAGATCCCAAAATCATTGCATAAAGTCGCTAATGCATTGAGGTCTTGCTGATTGAATACGGCGCCCGATGGGTTACTCGGAGAGTTAATTAATATCGCTTTCGTGTTGCTCGTAATAGCTGCTTTTATGTCGTCTATGTTGATTTGATAACCGCTCTTGCTGTCAAGCTTTACTGTTACCAATTTTGCTCCACCGGATTGGATAACTGCAGGATATGTGGCATAAGTTGGTTCCAAAGCAATCACCTCATCATCAGCGTCAGTTATGCACAAAAAACTAGAGAATAAAGCTGCTTGAGCTCCAGGTAACACAGCTACGTTCTCCATTTCGACCCCATCGCCATACAAAACATTCGCGTGCACAGCAATTTCCTGTCTTAAAGCGCTTTCACCAGCTAATGGAGAATAATGAGTTTGATTGTCTTGTAATGCCGATTTTAGTGATGATATAACTCGACTGGGCGTATCAAAATCAGGGTCACCAATTCCCAAATGAATGATGTCTTTGCCATGATTGATCAGATCGAATGCTCTGTCACCCACTTCCCAAGCCTTTGAAGCTGGCCCAGAAATCCTCTCAACGAGTTTACTTGTTTTCATCATTGTTTAATTTTACTCTATATAGAGAAATTTAAATAACCCTTTAAAACGTTATACACAAACAGTTGGGGAATAAAAATTGACTAGAAAAATTTTAAGACGTGTATTAGGTCGAAACTTATTTGGAAATTTACTGCGCTTTATAAATCACATAACATTGCCCAAACAAATCGAACGGATGCAAGACGAACAGGCAACAATAGATTCTAATACCGAAAACTTATCTCTTTATGATTTTTCTACCTGTCCATTCTGCATCAAAGTTAGGCGCTTTATGCACGAAAATAACATCAATATTGAAATATTAGATGCAGATAACAATAAAACGCACAAGGCAGATTTGATGACTTATGGGGGGAAACATCAGGTCCCCTGCCTCAGAATTCCAAACCCAGATAAAGAAGACAAATGGCTGTATGAGTCTGATGATATTATCGATTACCTAAAAGAAATAATACTTCAAACGGAAGGTTAAAGGGAATAAACTAAACCCCAAAAGAGCTTAATAAAAAAGGGATGAGCCCGAGGATACTTAACAGGCTGACTTTTTAATCTTCATTTTCAGCGATTATATCCAGGCCCATGCAATACCTTGCCCGACCTTTTGCCTGTATGAGTACCGTTTTCAACAACAATCTCACCATTGACCAATACAAATTTCATGCCAATTGCATACTGATGGGGATCGTTAAATGTTGCCTTATCTATAATTTCATCGGCATCAAATATTGCCATGTCAGCAAAATATCCTTCGGTAATTAATCCTCGGTCATGAAGACCTAATCTCCTGGCAGTTTGGCTACTCATCTTGCGTATAGCCTCCTCCAACTTTAAGATACCTCGCTCCCTCACGTAGTATCCCAATACTCTTGCAAATGTGCCATATTGACGCGGATGCGGCACTCCTTCACCGTATATTCCTATTGGCCCATCAGAGCCTATTGCAGTTGCTGGGTGCTGCATAATACGATCTACATCATCGGGATTGATAGCATGATAAACAGCCGTTACATCCCCTCTTTCTAAAATACCAAAAACTGCTTCTGCGGCATTCTCAGGCGACGGATCCATGCCCATTTCTATGGTAACTTCCGCCAAATTTTTGCCTGTCATTGAAGAGTCCCAAGAATTACGAGAGATATATATATTCTTAGGATGGCCCCCTCCTCGACCAAAAAGAATCTTATTTATAACTTCATTTTTTATAATATTTCTTGTCTCAGAACTTTTTATGCGCTCGAGCATGCGCTCCCGCCCTCCTTCTTGGGCCCATTGGGGAATCAAGGCTTTTATGCCAGTTTGCGAAGCTGTATAAGGATACTGATCAATAGTAACATCTACTCCTCTGGCCCGAGCTTCATCAACCAAACGAAGACTTTCTATAGATAACCCCCAATTCTCAACACCCATGACTTTATGATGAGTTATTTGGACTGGTATGCCACTCTCTTCTCCTATCCGAATTGTTTCCCTGACAGAATCTAATAGTTGAGCCGTTTCTTCACGTATATGAGAGATATAAATCCCATCATAACTGGCAACAACTTTGGATAATTCGATTACTTCTTCGGTGGAAGCAAAACTTCCGGGGACATAAAATAAGCCAGTCGAAATGCCTAAAGCACCGTCTCGCATCGCTTCGCGAATCAATTGCTTCATTTCTTCCATCTCAATTTGAGTGGGCTTGCGATCCACTGTGCCCATGACTTTAGCTCGAATGGTTCCGTGCCCGATAAATGTACTCCAATTCGGACTTAT
>JAYZHY010000119.1:0-3254 GCA_036166115.1 Pseudomonadota bacterium
TGTTATGTCATTATTCGCCTTTTTAGGTGAAAATAATACCGGATTTTTGAAAAATTAATTTACTCATTAATTACCATAACACGGAGACATAAAATGCCATTGACCATTGGCGTCCTTAAAGAAAGAGCTGCAGGTGAAACTCGTGTAGCACTAACACCAGAAATTGCAAAAAAGCTTATTCAGCTGAACGCAAAGATTATCATGGAAAAAGGTGCGGGAGAACTTTCAAATCATGTGGATGATGAATATGAAGGTGTTAAATTTTGTGACGCCTCAGAAGTTTTAAAAAATACTAATCTACTTCTAACAGTACAACCAATAACTGCAGATCAATCGGATAAACTTAATCAAGGAACCTATGTAGTGGGAATGATATTTGAACATATCAACACAGAGACCGTGAAATCACTGCAGAAAAATCAACATACTTGCTTTGCGATGGAGTTGATGCCAAGGATATCAAGAGCTCAAAGTATGGATGTATTATCATCACAGGCTGCAGCTTCTGGCTACCAGGCAGTTTTAATTGCTGCGACCACACTCGATAAATTTTTCCCAATGTTAACTACTGCGGCCGGAACAATCAGGCCTGCCCAAGTTCTAGTAATTGGTGCTGGAGTAGCAGGTCTACAAGCAATCGCCACTGCTAAAAGACTGGGTGCAATAGTCAAGGGATATGATGTAAGAAGCGCAACAAAAGAACAAATTGAATCTTTAGGCGCAAAATTCATAGATACAGGAGTATCGGCAGATGGGGATGGAGGCTACGCAAGAGAGTTAACCAAAGAAGAGAAAACCAAACAACAAGAAGCTCTTGAAAATGAAATTGCTAATTGTGATGTTGTGATATCAACTGCAGCAGTGCCTGGAAAACCAGCTCCAAAGATTATAAGAACTGAAGCCGTAAAAAACATGAAGCCAGGAGCAGTAATTATCGATCTGGCTGCAGAAACTGGAGGTAATTGCGAGCTCACTAAGGCTGGAGAAACGATCGTTGAAGAAAAAGTTAAAATTATTGGACCAGTTAATCTCGCTTCCTCTGTCGGAAAACACGCAAGTGAAATGTACGCAAGAAATCTATTCAACTTTATTTCTCCCGCTATAAAAGATGGAGAATTGGAAATTGATTGGGAAGACGAGGTATTTGTATCATCTAATCTAACTCGAAATGGAGAGATCAAGCATAAATCTTCAAAAGAATCGATCAAAAGAGGAGAGAAATAATGGATCAAATTATCCAAATTGATGGATTCATAGCACTTTATATATTCATGTTAGCAGGCTTTGTTGGTTACGAGATTATTGGAAAAGTTCCTGCAATCCTACATACACCACTTATGTCAGGCTCAAATTTTATACATGGTATTGTTCTTGTTGGAGCCATGATTGCACTCGGTCAAGCTGATTCTCAATTAGAACAAATCATTGGTTTTATCGGAGTATTTCTTGGAGCTGGAAATGCTGTTGGGGGTTATGTTGTAACAGAACGAATGTTAGAGATGTTCAAAAGCAGCAAGGATAAAAAATCATGAATACAATTAATATGCAATTAATAATTCATACTAGCTACTTCCTTGCTGCCATTCTTTTTATCTTTGGCCTACAAAGAATGAGTTCTCCGGTTACCGCAAGGAATGGGGTCATCTGGGCTGGAGCCGGCATGGTACTAGCTACGATTGTAACGTTTTTATATCCAGGTATGTCAAATTACCTTCTGATGCTTCTAGCAATTAGTCTTGGCGGAATCATTGCATGGGTTAGTGGAAAAAAAGTCGCAATGACCGACATGCCACAAATGATTGCCCTCTACAATGGAATGGGAGGTGGCGCTGCTGCTGCAATTGCTGCCATTGAGTTATATGGAGGCAAAGAGCATAGCTTAACGTTTGGTGTTTTAGCGGTATTGGGGGGCTTTATTGGGGCGGTATCTTTTAGCGGGAGTCTAATTGCTTTCGCGAAATTACAAGGATTTAAAAACACAACATTACGATTTCGAGGCCAGCAAATAATAAACATGGTAATACTGGTCGGAATCTTGACTCTAGGCTCAACCTTGATTCTACAACATAGTTCAGGAAATATTATTTCAATATTCTTCCTACTAGCTTTAATTTTAGGAATAACAATGACCGTGCCAATTGGTGGGGCGGATATGCCAGTTGTGATTTCACTTTATAATGCGTTTACAGGCCTAGCTGTAGCTTTTGAGGGTTTTGTGCAACAAAATCCTGCAATGATTATTGCTGGGACAGTCGTTGGTGCTGCTGGATCCTTGTTGACCCAATTAATGGCAAAAGCTATGAATAGATCGCTGGCGAATGTATTGTTTTCGGGGTTCGGCGATACTGCCTCTGAAGGGTCCGATGAAATACAAGGGGCAATGAAGCCGATTGATGCAACTGACGTTGGTGTAATGATGGCATTTGCAAATAAAGTCTTAATTGTTCCAGGTTATGGTATGGCTGTTGCTCAAGCGCAGCATAAAGTATGGGAACTGACACAACTACTTATTGAACGAGGAGTAGATGTAAAATTCGCCATCCATCCCGTCGCAGGAAGGATGCCCGGCCATATGAATGTTCTACTCGCTGAAGCTGGAGTACCATACGACATTATTTATGATGAGAATGAAATTAACTCTGAATTTGAATCAGCTGATGTTGCTCTCATTATAGGTGCCAATGATGTTGTAAACCCTGTTGCCAGGACTGATCCAGCAAGCCCGATTTATGGCATGCCAATCTTAAACGCTGATTATGCTAAAAATGTTATTGTCATCAAACGTGGCCAAGGGGCAGGTTTCTCAGGAATTGAAAATGCTCTTTTCTTTTTAGATCAAACTCGAATGTTATATGGAGATGGACAAGAAATGGCAGCAGAATTGATTCAATCCCTAAAATCTATGTAATAGTAATCAAATAATTAAGGAATTTGCCAGTTAAAGATAAAGAACTCCAACAGAATAGCCATATACTCAAAGTAGCCATAGATGTTCCTCTGTTTAGGTTATTTGATTATTTGTTAGATGAAAAAAATCGATTACGAGCTCAACAGGGATGCCGTGTATTAGTTCCTTTTGGAAAACAAAAGAAAATAGGTATTGTAATAGAAATTACTAAGCATTCCAACATACCTAAATCAAAGTTACGTCATTGCATCTCAATAATCGATCAAAAACCAATACTCTCTGCTTCAGACTTAAAATTTATTACTTTTGCTAGCAAATATTATCAATATCCAATCGGTGGAGCTAT
>JAYZHY010000120.1:0-2734 GCA_036166115.1 Pseudomonadota bacterium
TATCATGCTTAAAAAGATGCGCATGATTTTTGGTGTCTCCTCGACCATTAATCGCAACAATTTCTATCTCTGATCGTTTGTCAGATTCATAGAGTGCTCTCATTGCATTTCGACCAATACGTCCAAAGCCATTAATCGCAACCTTTATGGTCATTAAAATCTCCTACATTCTTTTTATCAATTTATCTATGCTAGCAACTAAACTAATTTATATTTAACTTAATAAGCTTCTTTGATCTTTCTACAATATTCTTAGCGCTAAACCCGAAATGCTCAAACAACTCATTTGCTGGAGCAGACAACCCAAAACAATCTATCCCGATAACATCTCCAGATGTGCCCACATAACGCCACCAATAATCACTAACCCCTGCTTCAATTGCCAAACGACAACCTACTTCTTTGGGAAGCACTTCTGATCTATATTTTTCATTTTGTTTATCAAAAAGATCAGTGCATGGCATTGAAACAACTCGAACTGCAATCCCCTCCATTCCCATAGACTCTGCAGCTTCAACAGCAATTCCTACTTCAGAACCCGTCGCAATCAATATTATATCAGGTATAGATTCGCTATCTTGCAATATGTATCCGCCTTTAGATATATTTTTAATTTGTTTTTCTGACCTTTGTTGATGTAAGAGCTTTTGTCGCGTTAACACCAAGCTGGTTGGACCTTCGTTGCGTTCAATGGCATCTCGCCATGAAATAATTGTTTCGACCGAATCACAAGGCCTCCACACACGCATATTAGGCATAATTCTTAAACTTGATACATGCTCTATTGGCTGATGTGTCGGGCCATCCTCACCAAGACCAATTGAATCATGCGTAAAAACAAATATGTTTTGCACTTCCATTAATGCCGCCATACGTAAAGCATTTCGAGCATAGTCAGAGAAGGTTAAAAATGTTCCTGAATAAGGAATAATTCCTCCATGCAATATCATTCCATTTCCAATTGCCGACATTCCAAATTCTCTGACACCAAAATTTAAGTAGTTGCCATTTTTATTTGATTCATCAAAAACCACAGAGTCATTATGTTTTGTTAAATTAGATCCAGTTAAATCTGCTGAACCCCCAACCATCTCAGGTAATTTTGATGCAAGTTTATTCAATGCCAATAAGGAAGACTGCCGAGTTGCAAGATCTTTAGCATCCGCATTAACTTCATTTATGGCGTTATTTGTATACTCTTTCCAGTCACTAGGTAGAACGCCATTCATCCTTCTTTGGAACTCTCTGGCCAATTCTGGATAAGCATCTTTGTATGCTGAATATAATTCGTGCCATGCATTTTCAGCGGTTTCTCCTTTCTCTATTCCGTTCCATTCTTTAAGTACGTTTTCAGGTATTTCAAAAGGAGGAGAATTCCAGTCTAGGGCTTCTTTGGTTGCTTTAATTTCATCTTCACCAAGCGGGGCCCCATGTGTGCTTTCGGTTCCTTCTTTGTTTGGAGAGCCAAAACCAATCTTAGTCTTACAGCAAATCAATGAAGGCCTGTCAGTGTCATCTTTTGCCTCATTAATTGCTTTCATAATTGATGCGCTGTCATGCCCATCAACATCATCTATAACTTGCCAACCATAAGCTTTGAAGCGACCAGCAGTATCATCAGTAAACCACCCGACAACACTTCCATCAATCGATATCCCATTGTCATCATAAATACAGATTAATTTTCCTAAATTCCATGTGCCTGCCAGTGAGCATGCTTCATGAGAGATCCCTTCCATCAAACAACCATCTCCAGTAAAAACCCAGGTACGATGATTAACAATTTCCAGGTCTGGCTTATTGTATGTTGCCGCTAAGATTTTCTCAGCCAATGCCATGCCTACAGCATTAGTAATTCCCTGACCTAATGGACCAGTTGTCGTCTCAATGCCAACTTCAGGTTCACGCTCAGGATGACCAGCTGTGATCTGGTTAAATTGTCGGAAATTTTTAATTTGATCTATAGCTAATGGATACCCCGATAGATACAATAAGCTATATAGCAACATTGAACCATGTCCATTAGACAAGACAAATCTATCTCTATCGAACCATTCAGGATTTTTTGGGTTATGTTTTAGGTGATCATTCCATAACACTTCTGCAATGTCAGCCATACCCATTGGCATCCCTGGATGCCCCGAATTTGCCTGTTGTACAGCATCCATACTAAGCGCTCTAATTGCATTGGCTAATTCTCGTCGAGAATTTTTTTTATTAGTGTTAGTATCTTTGTCGCTTTTCATGGAAAATGCTTTATTTGAATATTTAAAATTCAATAATAATTGATAGAATTTCTAGTATTTTATCTTCCTTGTGTCATTGTGAGGTCGCAAAAACATTTTAAAAAAGTAATCTCTAGAAGTATATACGCTTCGCTTGTGATGTAAATTTCTAGAAGAATAATGAATTATACGGGCTAATGTTAATACAATAATAATTATTGATACACAAAAAAATGAGGTATTTATGAGTCACTCCTATCTTTTTACGTCAGAATCAGTATCTGCAGGTCATCCAGATAAAGTGTGTGATCAAATATCGGATGCCGTTCTCGACGCTTATCTAGCAGAAGACCCAAATAGCAGAGTCGCATGCGAAACAATGATAAAAAATAATATGGTCTATATTGCTGGAGAAATAACTTCAAAAGGAAGTCCTGACCTAGAGCCAATAGTTAGAAAGACAATAAATGATATTGGTTACAACAATGATGAATATGGTTTCAATGGCA
>JAYZHY010000121.1:0-6165 GCA_036166115.1 Pseudomonadota bacterium
TGGTGACTGAATTATCAGGAGCTTTAAGAGTCATTAAATCTGAAAAACTTTTGCCTGATCCGGTGAAAGGAGTGCCAAATGTGTTATTTGCAGGACAGGGCGGATTGTCGGATATTGCCTTGCATCCAGAGTTTCAATCCAACAGGCTTATATATCTTTCTTTTTCTGAGTCGGATGCTGATCAAAACAATCTAAATACCTTAAAAGTTATAAGAGGTCGTTTAGAAGATAATACCTTGCAAAACATAAAGACTATTTTTAGAGCCACTCCTTTAAGGAAAACAGCGGCACATTACGGCGCAAGATTATTATTTTTACCGGATGGAACTTTGTTAATTACTTCAGGCGATGGTTTTAATTATAGAGAGCAAGCTCAGTACCTTAATAACCATTTCGGTAAAATCTTAAGGGTCAATGACGATGGATCCATTCCTGAAGATAACCCCTTCGTTTCTGTAGAAGGAGCTTTGCCTGAGATATGGTCTTACGGACACAGAAATTTACAAGGTCTTTCAATGAACTCTGATGGAACCTTGATATTTGCTCATGAGCACGGACCTATGGGTGGCGATGAGTTGAATATTATTGAACCCAGAAACAATTACGGCTGGCCGGCCATTACTTATGGAATTGACTACAGCGGAGCATTAATTTCTCCCTTTACGGAGCACACCGGGATGGAACAGCCTCAGAAATATTGGGTTCCCTCTATAGCTCCTTCCGGAATGACCTATTATGATGACAACCTATTTCCCGATTGGAAAGGAAGTCTATTCATTTCTGCTTTAGTGCCTGGAGATGTTAGAAGGATAGCTTTAGATGGTAAAAGCGTCATGACTGAAGAAATCTTATTTAATAACATTGGAAGAATAAGAAATATTATTACAGCTCCAGATGGGAGTTTGTTATTAGCTACCGATGGAAATGAAGGTAAACTCATAAGAGTAGTACCTAAAAAAGATGCTCCTGAAGGGCCTGATTGATCTTTACAAGTATGTAAAAACAACAAGAGGAAAATAATGACGCTTAAATATTCTAGTATGCTTGAACTTCAATCAAATTTAATTGAGTTTGATTTATTAAATACAATTACAGGTGAGAATTTCTCAAGCATAAACCTTGATCACACCAAACCATCTACAATAATGTTTATATGTAATCATTGTCCTTATGTGATTCATTATCATCAACAGATTCAAGAATTAGAGAAGGATTTTAGGGACAAATTCAATCTTGTTGCAATAAGCTCAAATGATGTTGTAAATTATCCACAAGATGGCCCTGAGAAGATGAAGTTATTGTGGGAAGAATTGGGCCTTAGATTTCCTTATTTGTATGACGAAACTCAGGATATTGCAAAAAAATATAAAGCTGAATGCACACCTGAGTTTTATCTTTTTAATGAAGATAAAAAGTTAGTTTACAGAGGGCGATTCGATGAAACCTCGCCAAGCTCAGAAAAAGATCCTGATGGGAAAGATTTAAGAAATGCAATGTACTGCCTTATAGCAGGTGAAAAGATTGCATCAGAACAGTATCCATCAATGGGCTGCAATATAAAGTGGAAATAGGACCTTAAAAAGTCATTTTTCTGGATGAAGTTTATTCTATTGGTGCAGATTCGTTCTTGAAGGGACATTTGTATACATCAACATATATTCCGGCGGCATCAACTTCATAACCATAACCTTCTCTTGAATAATCTCGTTCTTCTGAAGAGTATATGTCTCTTATAACAATTGCATTTCCTCCTGCTATTAACGCTTGATCTTTTAATACACGTATTGCGTTGGCAGTCGCAGAGGAGTTATTCCAACCGCTTTCTTTCTTTTCTGTGTTGTATAGATATACACAGTTAAGACTATTGACTTGAGCGCGATCTATCGTGACAACTGGATGTGCAGCAACTGAGCCGTTTAAAGATTCGCAACCGATCAATATAATGGCAAAAAAAAGAAAGCCAAGTTTTGATGAAAAATGAATCACGTTTATTATCTTAGCAAATTTAGGAACTATTTTTTAAAAAAAGGTAAGCTTTCAATTAAGTTATAAAAATAGAATTCGCAAAGTCTTCGGATATTATTGGTATAAATAAATGATAAACATAAATGTATATATTGTCCTTTTTGGTGCAATCGCATTGGAAGTTTTTGGTACATTGCTTCTGCCGGTCACGCAAAGTTTTACCAAAATTTTTCCAAGCAGTATTGCTCTAATTTCTTATTGTGTATCAATTTATCTGTTATCGATTATTGTGCAAAAACTCCCAATTGCAATTGTCTATGCATCATGGGCAGGATTGGGTGTGTTCACTGTAGCTTTATTAGGTTATATTTTTTATAAACAGGCTTTAAATTGGCAAACAGTAATCGGCTTATTTTTAATTATTGTTGGTGTGATTTTAGTGAATGTGTATAAGAATTAATTCTGATAATAAATGGATATCCAAGTGAAGGAATTTAAAAATTTAATAGTTCTTGGTCCGTTAATATATGCTCTTCATCATTTTGAGGAGCACATAATATTTAATTTTAGAGAATGGAGATTAAAGTATTTTTATGATAACAACCCGAATTCCACAGAAGAAATCCTTGTAAGTCTTATCTCCTTGCTTCTGATAACTATTATTTTCCATTTGATTAAAAAGAATAGAGGGAGCGCACACATTGCATTGTTTTTCTTAATGACAACTCAGGTTGTGAATGCTTGTTTCCATATTTTCTTTAGTATCTACTACAATGATTTTAGCCCTGGGGTAATAACAGCTATTTGCCTCTATATCCCTATCAATTTTTTAATTATCAGATCTGCATTTAATGAAGGGTTTTTAAAGAATCGTTTTGAGCTATTTGTTCTCTCTTGTTTGGGCCTTGTAACTTTTGCGCTCTTTGAGATGATTGGCCCTGAGGTCATAAGGTATTCAGTGTTGTTGTGTATTTGTTATTATATTTGGATAAATCAGTCATTTAAATCCCAATCAATCTCTTGAATATTGTGTTTTTTTAGGTAGGTATTGGTTTTTGAGAAGGGTTTAGAGCCAAGAAAACCATGGTTTGCAGAAAATGGCGATGGATGTGTGCTTTTGATAATCAAATGTCTGTCAGTATCAATAAAATGACCTTTATCTTGAGCTTTTTTACCCCATAAAATAAAAACCAGATGCTTTTTCGATGAGTTTAACGAGCGTAATATTTGGTCGGTAAAAGATTCCCATCCTTTATTTGCGTGAGATCTTGGACTGCTTTGTTCAACCGTTAAGATTGAATTTAAAAGAAGTACACCTTGTTTGCTCCATTTTTCTAGATTTCCATGATTTGGCATTGTTAAGCTTAGGTCTGATTTCATTTCTTTGAATATATTTTTTAGAGATGGCGGCGGTGTGACACCATTTTCGACCGAAAAGATTAATACATGAGCTTGTCCAACACCGTGATAAGGGTCTTGCCCCAGGATAATTACTTTTACCTCATCAAATTTAGTTAAGTTGAAGGCATTGAATATTTTATTTCCAGGAGGATATATTACTTTTTCTTTTAATTTTTCTTCCCTCAAAAAAATGCTTAATGACTGCATATATTCTTTATTAAATTCATCAATCAATTTTTCTTTCCAGCTATTTTCTAGGATTATGTTCCTCATATATCTCATTCTAAAACTTTATTTAGATTAGTAAATATATATACACCAGATTAAAACACTCTGTTACATTGAAACTTTCGGATATAAAAGAATTGGTAAATAATTATATGAATAAGAAAGACCGAGTAACATTCATATTAGGTTTCTTGAATAACACATATCCAGAACCACCAATACCACTCAATCATAATAGTACTTATGAATTGCTTATTGCTGTGTTACTAAGCGCTCAATGTACAGATGAACGCGTAAATAAAGTGACACCACTGCTTTTTTCCAAAGCCAACAACCCAAAAAAAATGATAAAAGTAAAAATTAATGAGATTTATAATATAGTCAGGCCATGTGGTTTAGGACCACAAAAATCAAAAGCAATATATAATCTCTCTCAAATATTAGTTGATCAACATAATTCCAATGTTCCTGAAAGCTTTCAAGCTTTAGAGGCACTTCCTGGTGTTGGACATAAGACTGCCAGTGTAATAATGGCTCAAGGGTTTGGTTATCCAGCATTTCCAGTTGATACTCATATTCATCGGTTGGCGCAAAGATGGGGGTTAACTAAAGGGAAGAGTGTCGTGCAAACTGAAAGAGATTTAAAGAAACTTTTTCCTGTAGAGAATTGGAACAAACTTCATTTGCAGATTATTTTTTATGGCAGGGAATATTGCACTGCTAGAGGGTGCGATGGAACAAAATGTGATATTTGTAAAACTTGTTATCCAAATAGAAAATACCCAAAAAAAACCACCAGGGCATAATTTATGAACACAGCCATTAAAAGGATATTAATTGTTGGCGCTGGCCCTGCCGGGCTTTCTGCTGCGGTCGAATTAGCTCGACATGGTTTTATTCCAGATGTGATTGAAAAAAAAGACAAACCCTCATCTCTGTCAAGAGCAGTCGGAATCCTTCCAAATACAATGAAACTCTTAGAACCGAGTGGCGTGGCATTAGAGATTGAAAGTCAGGCGGTAATTGTTGAGAACATAATATTTCATAAAAATGCGGCACCTATAGCAAAGGTGCCAGTTAACTTGATTAATGAAAGATATATGAAACTTTACAGTCTTGCCCAAGATAAAACTGAAGCAATCTTAGCAAACAAATTTGCAGATAATGGTGGCTCTGTATCTTATCAAAGTGAATTAAAGAATATTAGCCAACAAAATAACAAGGTGCTTGTCCATATCAATGGCGAACAGCGAGAATATGATTTGGTTATTGGGGCTGATGGAACAAAAAGTACCGTCAGAACATTATTGAACATAGAATTTAAAGGATATGAATTGGAAGAAGATTGGTCGATAGCAGATGTTACAATTCATGATGACCTTATAGAGAATAATTTTAAAGGGTTTTTGAAAGATAACCAGCGTGTTGTTGTCATGATACCGCTTGAAAAACACAGACTGAGAATAATCTCAAATACCAAGAATGCATTAGAAGAAGTTCCTGTTGATTTAAATGTGAGAGAAATTAAGAGAGAAGGAAGATTTACAATATCAATTCGTCAGGCAGAAAAATACAGAAAAGAAAATGTTTTCTTAGTTGGTGATGCCGCTCATTCTCATTCACCTGTTGGTGGAAGAGGCATGAACCTTGGTATTGCAGATGCGATTGATCTTGCTGGAAGAATCATCAATGGGCATCTTGATAAATACCACGAAGCTAGATATAAAATAGGAAAAAAGACCATTTTTTTCACTGAGCGGGCAAGAAAATCTATTTTGTCTAAAAATAGAATGCGTAAAGAGGTATTCTTTTTTCTGTTAAAATTGATGTCAAAGTATAATTGTTTAAATAAATTTTTTATTAGAAGGGTTTTTTCTTTATAGATGGGTAAAAATGGAATTAGAGAATAAACAAGTTGGGATGATTGCTGGAAATTTTGACATTATCCATATGGGTTATATTCATATGTTTGATGAATGCGTTGATCATTGCGATCACTTGATTGTTTTTTTGCATGATGATCCTTCTGTTGAAAGAAAGAATAAATTGAAACCCATACACACCATTACCGAGAGAAAAAGAATGCTTGCTTCATTTAATCAAATTCAAGAAATTGTGCCGTATTCCACCGAAGCTGAATTGTACGCATTGATCAGTTCAAGAAAAATAGATATACGTTTTTTGGGAGATGATTATAAGAATAAAGATTTTACCGGGAAAGATCTAAATATCCCGATTCATTATTTGGATCGCTCTCATGGGTGGAGTACCACAAAATTTAAACAATTAATTGCAAATTCTATCGGTTAGATCTTTTAAAAAGGTAGGTTTCAAAAGAAATTGCTATAATAATTGCATTGTTATATGTATGCATTTTGAAAGGAGATGAAAATGAAGAGTAAATTAGTCGGTTACGTCTGTGTCGGAACCAACGATTTGGAAGTAGCCAAAGAATTCTATAATAATCTTTTTGATGGGTTGAATGTGACTGGTTTTAGTCCAGGACCTAGGGGTTATTTTTATCAGATTGAAGATGGTGAATCGACTTTTGGTGTGATTAAACCAGAAAAT
>JAYZHY010000122.1:0-5186 GCA_036166115.1 Pseudomonadota bacterium
TACGAATACTGGGAATTGACTGGAAGAAGTGTAAAAACTCTTGATTTAATAGAAGAATTGCTTATTATGGCGATCCCTTTATACATTAAACATAATGCTGATGAAGATTGTGCATCTCTTGATGTAATTGAGTTTCAAAAACAACAAGTAACATTACCGTTTGCCGATTTAAAAAATAGAATAAAAAAAAGTAACAATTAGGTATAATGTCAGACAAATTTTACACAAAACTAATAGCATTAGTTGCTTGAATAATTTGGAGAAAGAAGATAATGGCCGTTCAAAAGAATCGAAAAACTCCTTCCAGGAGAGGCATGCGCCGCTCTCATGATAAATTATCACCCCCTTCGATGTCTGTTGATCCCGTGTCAGGTGAAACACACATGAGGCACAGAGTTACATCTGATGGTTTCTATCGTGGCAAGCAAGTTATTGAGCCAAAAGAGATCGAAATAGAAGAGTGAGAAAGCTTCTATTTCCTGGTATCTAAAGTTCAAGTTATCAAAACATGAGCTCATACAGACAATTAGAATATACGATATCACTTGACGCAATGAGCGGTGACCTTGGTCCGGGTATTGTAATTGAAGCGGCAAAAAAAAGTCTTGATAAGCATCCAAACCTACATATTATTTTTGTTGGCCGTAGAGAGAAAATTAAAGATTTAGTGATTAAGATTGTCGGTGAAGACAGACGAGTCTCAATACATGATGCCACCGAAGTGATAAAGATGTCAGATTCGCCGGTTGACGCGGTGAGAAATAAAAAGAAGTCATCGATGCGGATCGCCATAGATAATGTAAAAAATGAAAAAGCTGATGCCTGTGTTAGTGCAGGTAATACAGGTGCCTTGATGGCAATAGCTAAATTTGTATTGAAAATGCTACCAGGAATCAATCGTCCGGCAATAATTGGTGAATTACCAGCAAAGGGAAAGGCAGTTCATATGCTAGATTTAGGAGCAAATATAATGAACGATCCAGACCAATTGTTTCAGTTTGCTCTTATGGGCTCCATTGTTGCTGGAGATATATGCGATATACAAAACCCAAAGGTGGCTCTTCTTAACATCGGATCTGAGGACTTGAAAGGCAATGATAATGTTAAAGCTGCAGCAAATTTACTATCAGCAAGTGGTTTAAATTACATTGGGTTTATTGAAGGGAATGAAATATTTTCTGGAAAAACAGATGTTGTTGTAACAGATGGTTTTACAGGAAACGTTGCACTTAAGACTATGGAAGGAACTGCTGATTTTGTTATAGAATCATTACGTCGGTCTTTTCATAAGAATTTTTTTACAAAGATGCAGGCGTTAATTTCAAAATCAGTTTTAACTGATTTAACCCAAGTTATGGATTCAAGAAAATATAATGGTGCCTCGTTGGTTGGGTTAGACGGAATTGTTATTAAGAGTCATGGAAGTGCGGATGCATATTCTTTTCATTGTGCAATTGAAACCGCTTTGATTGAGGTTAAAAATCAAGTTCCCAATCAAATCAGGAATTTACTTAAGAAGGAATCATTGTGATCTATTCAAGAATTGAAGGCACAGGTCATCATTTACCAGAAAAAATAATGACTAATTTTGATCTAGAAGAACTGGTTGATACAAGTGATGAATGGATAAAGACAAGAACAGGTGTTGAGCGAAGGCATATAGCTTCACCAAATGAAGCTGCATCGGATTTAGGGCTTAAGGCCGCCAAAAAAGCAATGATTGATGCTAAGGTCAGTGAAGAAGATATAGATTTGATTGTTGTTGGTACGACAACTCCGGATTATATATTTCCAAATGTAGCTACATTAATTCAGGATGGCCTCGGAGTTCATGGATGCCCAGCTTTTAGTGTAGAAGCTGCTTGCTCAGGATTCATTTATGCATTATCTATAGCGGACAAATTTATTAAATCTGGTGAAACAAAATGTGCTTTAGTTATTGGTGCAGAAGTCATGACAAAACTTATTGATTGGGAGGACCGCAAGACTTGTGTTTTGTTTGGTGATGGAGCAGGTGCAGTGGTTCTAAAGCCTTCTGGTGAGCAGGGTATTATAGATTGTCAACTAGGCGCTGATGGTCAATATAAAGACTTATTGTGGTACCCAGCTGGTCCATCAAAAGATTTTCAAAATATCGGGAATGGCAACGTTAATCTTGAGATGAATGGAAGTGAAGTATTTAAAGTTGCAGTCAGAACACTTGGTAATGTCGCTGAGGAAACATTAAAGGCAAATAATATAGATAAAAGTGAATTGGACTGGTTGGTGCCTCACCAGGCAAACCTTAGGATAATCCAAGCTACAGCCAAAAGGTTGAATTTACCAATGGATAAAGTGATATTAACTGTTCAGGACCACGGAAATACATCGTCAGCATCGATCCCTATGGCGCTTGATGTCGGTATCAAGGATGAAAGAATAAAACGGAACCAATTAATTCTCATGGAGGCATTTGGAGGTGGCTTTACATGGGGAACGGTATTGATGAGATACTAAGCGATCAAATTATTTATTTCAAAGATAGGGAGAAGTATTGCTAGGACAATTAGAAGTACAATAACAGCCATAAAAATTACTGTTAGTGGTTGCATGATTCCCAGCAAGACATCAATAGTATTTTTCACCTCTTCTTCCTGATTTTCGGTTGCTCTATCTAACATTTCCTCCAAGCGACCGCTATTCTCTCCACTTCCAATCATATGAATCATCATTGACGGGAATAAATGACTTGAAGATAAAGATCTACTAATCGACTCTCCTTCACTAACTTTTATTGCAGCAACTTCTGCGGCCTCTTTCATTGGTATATTTGTTATTACATTTGCAGACATTTTAAGGGCATCTAATATTGGTGCTCCGCTGCCAGATAAAATACTTAAAGTCTGCATAAATCTGGCGCTATTCATATTCATAGTCAGTCGTCCAAAAATTGGAAATTGTAGTAGTAAAGTATGACATTTCTTTTTTATTTTATAATCCTTTAGAAAATATTTAATTAGAGCTATTAACAAAACAATGAAGATTATAATGATAAGCCAATTTTCCCTAATGAGGTCACTCAAAGAAATTACTATTCTTGTTAATAACGGAAGTTGTTGATCAAAATTCTCGAAAATATAAATAACTTTTGGCACCACATAAGCAAGCATAAAAGAGATTACAAGAAGAGCGGTAATTATAAGTGCACTTGGGTAAATTAAGGCATTTTTTACTTGTTGTTGAAGTTTTCTTTTAGATTCTGTGAAATTTGCTAATTTCTTAAGAATAAGAGTGAGGTGCCCAGACTGTTCACCTGCAGAAATTGTTGTGATGTATATCAAGGGGAAAGAATCAGGAAATTCAGAGAAACTCTCAGCTAAGGTATAACCTTCCATTATCTTTGAATGAACACCTAATATTATATTTTTTGCATATTGCTTCTTTTGTTGTTCATTGATAGAGATTAATGCTTCATCGAGCGGTACCCCCGATCCAATAAGTGTTGCTAATTGTCTCGTAAATAAGGCCAGATCTTTACTGGAAAGATTGGTTTGTACCAGATTGATCTTTTTATTAAGAGGTTGTTTGTTCGTGAGTTTTTTGATTGAAATAGGAAATAAACCTTTTTCTTTCAGTAAGTAACTTACGTGCTTTTCGGTATCACCTTCAATGGAACCTTTTATTTCTGTGCCATTATCATTGGCTGCAATATATTCAAATGCTGGCATAGATTTTTTAGTGATTTAGTCTTTTTGTGTAACTCGAAGAACTTCTTCCAGTGTTGTTATCCCTGATAGAACTTGTCTTCTTCCGTCAGCTCTTATGCTTGGGTGATTTTTTCTGGCATGTTTTTCTATTTCTTGTTCACTTGCACCATCATGAATCAATGACTTCATTTTATCATCGACGGACAATAACTCATAAATACCTGTTCTCCCCGAGAATCCCAAATTATCATTTGCCCTATAAAGCAAAGGAGGGCTTGTTTTATCAATTTTGAGTGCTTCGCATTCATACTCTTTAGCTTTGTATGATTCTTTTGTTTCATGATTGAGCACTCTAACCAGTCTTTGAGCTAGAACTCCAATAAGAGTAGAGGAAAGTAGATAGGGCTCAATACCCATATCTCTGAGTCTTGTGACAGCACCTATGGCTGTATTTGTATGCAGTGTCGCCAACACAAGATGACCAGTTAAGCTTGCTTGAATGGCAATCTCAGCGGTCTCAAGATCCCTTATTTCACCGATCATTACTACATCAGGGTCTTGTCTAAGAATAGCTCTAAGTCCTTTTGCAAATGTCATGGCTATTTTTTTATTTACTTGAGTCTGGCCGATACCGTCAATTAAATACTCAACCGGATCTTCAACTGTCATGATATTTCTAGTGTCATCATTAATTCTTTCTAGGGCAGCATATAGCGTGGTTGTTTTTCCAGATCCAGTTGGTCCCGTAACCAAGATTATCCCGTGCGGCCGATGAATTAATTTATCTATAAGGCTTAGTGTATTTTTCTCCATTCCTAGTGAGGTCAATTCTAGACGACCTGCCTTTTTGTCAAGTAAACGCATTACAACACGTTCTCCGTGACCTGAAGGGATTGTTGAGACTCTTATATCTATTGACCGTCCGGCAATTTTTAGGGAAATTCTTCCATCTTGTGGCAGTCGTTTTTCTGCGATATCTAATTTGGACATGACTTTTATTCGCGATACTACCAATGACGTTAAACCTCTTTTAGTATTCAACATCTCTTGCAGCACACCATCAATTCTATATCGTATGGTGAGTCGGTTATCGTAAGGCTCTATATGAATATCTGAGGCATTATTTTTGATGCCTTCAGTAACAATTGCATTAATAAATTTAATAATTGGTGCATCATTATCACTATCAAGTAAATCAGCCGGTTCGGGTAAATCTTGAGCGACTGTTAATAGGTCTTCGTTTTCATTTATATCATCAGCCATTTGTGTAGTGGTTTGACTGGTTTCTTCGTATATTTCTCTCAGTAGATTGTTAAATTTTTCATCAGAAGTTTCTTTAAGTTCTAGCGGTAAACCTGAGAATCTCCTTGTTTCAGCAATTGAGCTAGCAGTGATTTTTCCATGGAAAAAGACTTCTGCTGATTTTTTATTAATTGATTTAATTAAGATTTGATGCTTTTTTGCAAAAGAAAAAGGCAATTTTTTTGTAACAATAGCATT
>JAYZHY010000123.1:0-6426 GCA_036166115.1 Pseudomonadota bacterium
GGCAAAATGCTTAACGACATATTGTTCGGTAAGTTGATATTTCAAAGGAAATACAGCAATCTCACTTATAATTTTCAGATTACCTAAAGCAAAATCTGTGGCTTCGCTTAGAATTATACCCAAATCATCTTGCTTAAGTGTCGCATTAAATTTCGCTGTTTCAGGGGTTATGGACCAAACTATTGATGCTCTATTCTTTCCTAATGGCAGCAATGCGATTGGCCCTTCTGGTAAAAACCTCTGCCATGCAGTATTAAAATGATGTTTTTCACATTCTACATGCGAAACAAAAGCTTCCTGAGAATAGTGATGCTCTTTTATAGGTATATTTTGCAATTTTCTGGTAATGGAATTTGCGCCATCCGAACCAATCAATAAATCCGCTTCTAATTCTTTCTTATCTGACAGTTCAACGATTACTTTGTTTTTTTCTTCATCATTTTTTAGAGATTCCACTTGCTTTCCATAATGAAAAAATATGCCCAACGAATCAATTAGTTCTGTTAATTTTGACTGAATTAAAGAATTCTCAACAATAAAACCTAATTCAGGAAGCCCGAAATTACCGGACTCAAAATTAATTGTTGACATACCATCGACCATATCATCAGCGTCCCAGACCTTAATATCAGAATATCTAAAAGCACGCTCGCTGATTATTTTCTCCCACACACCTATTTGCTCGAGAATTTTAATTGATCCTATTGATATAGCGGATACTCTTAGTGAAATTTCTTGATCAGATTGATATCTTGCTGGTTTACCTGATTCGATAATGTGTATTTGGGTATTTTTTGCAATTTTTGATTGCCCCAACAATGCTCCCGCAACCAGCCCAACAATTCCTGCGCCTGCTATCACAATTGTATTTTTGCGTTTCATTTAAAAGAAACACCTCTTGATAATCGGGGTAATTTACCTGCCAGACCCATTGTATGCCTTACAAATAAGCTCCTAAAACCAGGAATAAAATCAAAACCAAGCATACTTAAATTTCTAAGAATCCTAGTTGATCTTTTATTGCTTCCGAATAAACTTACTAAACCGTCAGTAAAAGACACTAACTTCTTGTGATCAGGTTTACGCCACTCAGAATAACGATGCAATATTTTTTCAATATTACTATCTAGATTGCTTTGTTGAATCCCATCAAAGATACAATCCGTCAATGTTGCTACATCGCGCAAACCTAGATTAAATCCTTGGGCAGCTATTGGGTGCAATCCATTTGCTGCATTACCAATTAAAACAGAACGCTCAGCAGTCAATCTGTATGCTTGCGTTAACACCAAAGGGTAACAAGAGCGCTTACCAAGACCATCTAGCCGACCCAAACGAAACCCAAATTGTTGTTGTAACAACTCTGTAAATGAATCGTCGGACGCTGTCATTAATTCTTCCGTTTGATCTTCGGGTAATACCCAAATAAAAGCTGAACGCTTATCCTGTATAGGTAAAAATGCTATGGATCCAGATTCATAGAATCTCTCAAAAGCCCTATTCAAAATCGCTTTCTCGGTTAATACATTTCCTATAATTGCATTCTGACTATAATCGACTCTATCCACTCCAATTCCAAGTATTTCACGGGCATTAGAATCGAGTCCATCAGCAATAATAATCAATTTAGCAGAAATTTTTTTTTGTAAATTATTCGATTCTATTGTTACATCACAATACTTTTTTTTATTCTCAACCGAAATTATAGTAGATGGGCAGAATAATTTTACATTCTCCTTGGTTTCCATCTCGCTCATTAGAACATTACCAAGCACACGATTCACTACAACATATCCCAGAGCTTCAACCTGTTGTTCTTCTGCACAAATATGTGAAAAACCAAATCTACCTTGATCTGACACATGTATTGATCTAATAGGTGTTGAGGCTTCACAAATCTGATTCCAGAGACCCATTGCTTCGAACATATTTTGACTGCTTCTTGAGAGCGCAGTTGATCTATCGTCAAAACTCGGCTGAATATGCTCGTTTCGATTAACCTTCTCAATCACCGCAATCCTAAGGTTAAAGGAAGAAATTGCTAAAGCCATACTCACGCCAATCATTCCGCCACCCGCTACAATGATATCAAAATCTGTTTTTGTTTGATTTTTCATTGTTGTTGCATGAATAATTCAATTAAATTTGGTTCTTTCTCGATATTTTTACTTAAAACATAAGGTGTGTCGTTACTTACAACAACGACATCCTCGATCCTGACACCAATATTTCTGTATTTTTTTGGTATATCTTTTTCGTCACCAATATAAATCCCTGGCTCAATAGTGGTAACCATGCCATTTTCCAACAAACGCCATTCGTCTTCTATCTTATAATCTCCAACATCGTGAACATCCATACCAATCCAGTGCCCTGTTCGATGCATAAAGAAACGAGCATAAGCATTATTCTCAATCAAGTCCTCTAACCCTCCTTCCAAAAGCCCGATATCCTTAAGACCACGAGTAATAATTCGAACTGCTGCATCATGGGGGTCATTAAAGTGATTGCCTTTAATTACTTTTTCAATTGCAGCTTTTTGTGCCTCTAAAACAATATTGTATATTTCTAATTGTTCTGTTGTGAATTTCCCATTTACTGGAAAAGTTCGAGTTATATCTGATGCATAATAATTTAATTCGCAACCAGCATCGATAAGCACAAGATCCCCTTCATTTAATAAAGAATTATTTGCAGTATAATGTAAGACGCATGCATTTAATCCGCCACCAACAATTGGATTATATGAATATTCAGCATTAAACTTTTTGAATACATAAATAAACTCAGCTTCCAATTCATATTCATAAATATTAGGTCGCACTTTCTTCATTGCATTTTTGTGTGCATTCCCAGCAATCTTTGCCGCTTTCCTCATTTCAGAAATTTCAGCTTTGCTCTTATATAAGCGCATATCATGCAACAAATGAGATAAAGCCAAAGTTTCATGGGCCTCTCCTTTCTCTATATCTTTCTCTGAACTTAAATTCATCCAATAATTAATCTTAAGGTCAAATTCTTTATTTATATCCATAGGATAATAGATATATTTTCTTGTTTTTATAAGTTCGGGCAGCATTTCGTCAACATCCCCTATTGGGTATGCATCATCAACATCAAAATCTCGCATTGCGCCTTCTGGACCTGATTGAGGACCATCCCATTTCTCCTTTATAGGATCACGTTCTTCGCAAAATAAGACAAATTCACCATCTTCTCTGCCTGGGATAAATAGAGCTAATGAATTTGGTTCTTCAAAAGAAGTTAAGTAAAAGAAATCACTATCTTGTCTATAAGAATACTCCACATCACGACTACGACGGCTAATAATGGCACTTGGAAGAATTGCAACTGCATCGTCACCAATCATCCTCATGATTTGCTTCCTTCTATTAGAAAATTCCTTCTTATGCATAAAAGATTCTATGTTCTTGTATATAAATTTTTATTGGTTAAGGTTAATTTAATTTCTTTTTATATTTTCCACGAAAATCAGCAAGTTCTTCATATATTAACTGAGCGCTAACTCGAATATATTCCATTATCTCAATATATGCTTGTTCATTTTCCTCTACTTCAGCTTTCTCGTCCACCGAGGCTCGAGTTATTTCAAGCATATCTTTAATAATTATACTTGATGGTTCTTTGCCCAAAAATTCCTTTAATTTCTTAGGATCTTTTCCTGTTACAATGCCGTGCAGAAATCCGTCACACCACTGGGCTAGAGCATTAGCTCTTTCATTGACACCACTTTGATCATCAGGAAGATATAATGTGAATTCTGACTGTCTTTCAACAAGTTGTATCCATGTTCTCTTGAATATATCTTGCAAAATCACGTCACAAAATTTTACACAAGAGGTATTATTGTTTGCATCTTCAAATATTTGTTCTAAGCATACATTTAATGCACTGGCGCCAATAACTGATAATCGTGCACATAATAAACCATGGCATTGCGCTGCATACCATCCCGACTCACATTCTCTTAGATTAATCTCAAGATCATGAAAATTGCTTTCAAAGTTTCCCATAATATTTTTATTATTTCCTCGTAATAATAAATAATCTCATTTAAACAAAATTCAAACCAGATAAAATTCTCTAAACAAGATTGATTATATTGCCTGTGATCTTTATATTAGGGGTATGGCAAAAGATAATAATCTAAATTTCGAAAATGATCTCAAAAGACTTGAAGAGCGGCTTGATGATCTTTTTAAAATATGCGATCGCTTACAAACTGAAAATAAGTCACTGAAAGAAAAACAAGAAATGCTTTCAAGGGAAAGGTCAACTCTACTCCAAAAGAATGAAAATGTAAGCGCTCGAGTAGAAGCTATGATCATACGACTTAAGTCAATGGAACAGAATAATTAACACAATCAAAAAATAATCGGAGCAACTAATGAGTGAAATGCATGCGCATGTCAGTGTAAAAATACTCGAAAAGGAGTACCAAATTTCTTGCCCCGCAAATGAACGTAAAGCACTTATAGACTCTGCTGAATCATTAAATCTAAAGATGCGGGAAATAAGAGATAGCGGAAAGGTTGTCGGGCTAGATAGAATTGCTGTAATGGCTGCGCTGAATATGGCGCATGATCTAATCAGAGCAGAGTCAAAGGATCAAGCTATAGAAAGCTCTCTAGGAAACCGCTTGAAGTTAATGGCAGATCGATTAGATTCTATATTGAGCGGTAACAAACAGCTTGAATTATAAGTAATTTTCAAATGATAATTTGTTAAATACGTCTCCTATGATGCTCGATGTATACTTGGTACTTTCGATCCTAAATATACATTCTGGGGTTATGCTCTGTGAGAACATTTGTGCAAAACCACCTATCGTGGGAAGCCTATTGCGATCACGGGTTACCCCACCTGCTTCTCTGGTTCGAGAGCAATAGTATGTAACGGCATTTATGGGAGACTTTTTAAGTCACATGACGAAATAATGCATTATTCAAAGAAACAGACCAGAGAAATATCGAAATCTCGTCGCAATAAACTATCAGGCCACAAAAAAAAGAAAGCTTCAATTTCAATTTCTGAAGCTATCATTAATTTGGATTATTTTGATTGCGCAAATAATATTGGTTGCTATATGGCTTCAAATGGCGAAGTAGACACTTGGCCCATCATCAATGAAATATGGAAAAGAGGTAAGGATCTTTTTTTGCCTAAAATAACAACCAACTCAAAGATGAATTTCGCAAAAACTGCCCCTAACGATAAATTCTTAAATAATCAATACGGTATCAGAGAGCCTATATCCAATATCATTACTGAATCAAAGTTTTTAGATTTGGTGATTGTTCCGCTTGTTGCATTTGATCATAATGGAAATCGAATCGGGATGGGGGGCGGTTATTACGATAGAGAATTTAATTATCTCAAAAAAGAAGATAGCCCATCCAAACCAGTCTTAATTGGAATTGCTTTCGATTGTCAAAAGTTTAAAAAAATAGAGCAAGACAGTTGGGATGTAAGTCTTTCTAATGTTTTTACTGAGTCTGGTTGTATCTTCTAGACAAAGAATCTCAATAAATATACATTATAAATGAATGGATCAAGACAACAAAAAATTAAATGTAGCGAACGCGGCAGTAAATTTTATTCATAATGACTGCATACTAGGAATGGGGACCGGCTCAACTGTTAATTTTCTTATAGATCTATTACCTGAAATAAAAAATAAAATTTCAAAGATTGTATCAAGTTCAGTTAAAACAGAACGTCTTTTGAAATCAAATGGCTTTGAGGTAAGCCAGTTAAATGAAGTAGGAAGTCTTGACCTTTATATAGATGGAGCTGATGAAGCCACCAAAAATCTTCATCTCATCAAGGGTGGAGGTGGTGCTTTAACTCGTGAAAAAATCTTAGCAAGTTCTGCAAGGAATTTTATTTGCATAATAGATGATTCAAAATTGGTATCAACTCTAGGAAAGTTCCCATTACCAATTGAAGTAATACCAATGGCGAGATCTTTCGTTTCAAGAGAAATTATTAAAAATAAAGGGCAACCAATATGGAGGGAAGATTTCTTAACAGACAATGGGAATGAAATAATTGATGTTCACAACATGGAGATATTAAATCCGATTGATACGGAACAAATAATCAATCAAATCCCAGGTGTTGTAACGGTTGGTATATTTGCTAACCGACCAGCTGACACACTATTAATTGCTAATGATGAAGCGGTAGAGGAAGTAGTTTTGAATCGTTCAGATAAGCCTTAATTTATGTAAAAATACTATTAAACAGAAATCATCTCTGCTACTTCACTTCTAACGAATAATGCAAAAACTCTTCATCTAACTCATAACCCAAAGATTCGTATAAAGATTGGCCGATAACATTATCTTTAGCCGTTGACAATTCGAGTCTCTTAAATCCATTTAATTTTGCATATTCGGTTGA
>JAYZHY010000124.1:0-8012 GCA_036166115.1 Pseudomonadota bacterium
GCTAATGCAATTTCAGAGATAAGATCACCAGCATACGGTCCAATGACCCCACCACCAATAACTCTTCCGTTTTCTTTATTAAACAATAATTTCGTGAACCCTTCATCCCTAGAAAGAGATAGTGAACGTCCACTGGCGGACCAAGGAAATTTAGATTTCTCATAAACAATATTGGAGTTATTAGCTTCACTTTCTGTTAGGCCAACCCAAGCAATCTCTGGGTCGGTATAAGCAACTGAAGGAATAACCCTAGCGTCAAAAGCGCTTTTCATGCCACATATTACTTCAGCAGCGACTTTCGCTTGATGTGTGGCCTTATGAGCTAACATCGGATCTCCAGTTAGATCGCCTATAGCAAAAATATGCGGGACATTAGTTTGCATTTGTTTGTCAACACTAATAATTCCATGCTTGTCAATATTTACTCCAGCATTTTCTAAACCAATATTATTTCCATTAGATCGTCTACCCACGGCAATCAGAATGTTGTCAAAAACCTTGGAATTAGGGCACTCCTTACCTTCAAAGAAAACTTTCAGTCCCGATTTCTTTGGTTCTATCTTACTGACTTTTGTGTTTAAGAAAATACCCTCATAACGTGATCCGATGTATCTTGAATAAGTTGAAACTAGGTCTTTATCCGTCCCAGGCATCAACGTTTCGGTTAACTCTGCAACTGTTATCTTGGAACCTAAAGCATTATATACACATGCCATCTCTAGGCCGATTATCCCTCCCCCTACAACTAAAAGACTTTTTGGTATCTTCTCAAGATCTAATGCTCTCGTTGAATCCAGGACACGAATATCATCAGGTATACCTGGTAATAAAGCATTCTCAGATCCAACTGCAACGATACATTTCTCAAAATCGATTGATTCTTTATTTTCAAGCACAATACGATTCGATGATTGAAAAAAACCTGCCCCTCTTAAAACTTTTATCTTTCTTTGTTTAGATAACTCTTCTAATCCTGAGTGCAACTTACTCACAATACCATTCTTCCAACCTGATAATTTTTTTGCGTCGATTTTAGGTTTTGAAAAATTTATCCCGTGATTTTTCATAGCGTTTGCTTCTTCAATAACCCTAGCTGCATGCAACAAAGCTTTTGAAGGAATACACCCACCATTCAGACACACGCCCCCTAAAATAGGCCATCTTTCTACGAGAGTGACATCCATACCAAGATCAGCTGCTCTAAACGCTGCTGTATAACCTCCTGGCCCTGCACCTAGAACAACAAGATCAGCTTTATGATTGGTATGTCTTCTTTTCGTCAAAACTTATCCTTTTCCAACTAGCGCTTTTACTCGAGTTAATTGTTCTCCGAGCGCTGTTGTAAATCGAGCTGCATAAGCTCCATCAATCACTCTATGATCGTAAGAGAATGATAGAGGAAGCATTAGTCGCGGCTTGAATTCTTTGTTAATCCATACCGGTTGCATGGATGATCGAGAAACCCCCAAAATAGCAACTTCAGGTGCGTTAATTATTGGTGTAAATGCTGTACCTCCAATACCTCCCAAACTTGATACAGTAAATGTTGCGCCCTGCATATCTTTGCCGGACAAGTTCCCTTTTCTCGCGCATTCGGAAAGACCTATTAATTCTTTCGCTATTTCGATCATGGTTTTATGATTAACGTCTTTAATAACTGGCACCACAAGTCCATTTTCAGTATCAGCCGCAAATCCAATGTTAATATATTTCTTATACACCAAAGACGAGGCATCCTCAGATAACGATGCATTAATTTTCGGAAAACTCTCTAAAGTTAAAGCGCAAGCCTTAATGATAAAAGCTAATGGCGAGATCTTAATATTCTTATTCTTTTTTAGGGATGTTTGTCTTAATCTTTCCGATTCCATTTCTGTAATATCAGCAAGATCATGTTGAGTAACATGAGGCAGGTTGACCCAGCTTGCTTGCAATCTAGGGCCTGAAATCTTCTGAATTCTACTCAATTCCTTTGTCGAAATTTCGCCAAATTTTGCATAATCAACTGTTGTTATTTTTGGTAAGGCGCTCTTTGGTGCCAATGTGCCAGATAAAATAGATTTAACATATACCTTGATATCATCTTGCAAAATACGAGATTTAGGTCCGGTACCTTTTACCTCAATCAGATTAACGCCTAATTCTCTGGCAAATTTTCTTACTGAAGGGCTTGCATGCGCCAAAGAAAATGCCTCTTCATTGATGAGAGGCAATTGTCTTAATGTTGATTGAGATGAATAAAGTTGATTGGACTCTGATTCTCGTTCAAATGAACTGATAGATGTATTACCTGATATTGAAGTAACTTCTTTCTCTACTCTTTTTGGGGTATTAACTTCTTTTTCTATAATTTTTTTCGACTTCTGAACAACTATCTTACCAATAGTATGACCTTGTTTGACCTGATCTCCGACTTTAACTTTAATGGAATCAATGATACCGCTCTCAGGAGAAGGAACATCCATCGATGCTTTGTCGGTTTCAAGTGTGATAAGACCCTCTTCCTTATTAACCGAATCTCCTTTTTTTACCAAGATCTCAACAACCTCAATATTCTCAAAATCTCCTAAATCTGGAATTTTTATGTCAATTAATTTGGTCAATACTCTACTCTCATATACAAAATTTATGATTTTTCAGGATTGGGTTTTTTGACATCAATTTTGTATTTCTTTATTGCCTTAGTAATAGTTTTGCTTTCAATTTCACCTGCATCCAATAAAGCTCTTAGGGTTGTTATCACAATAAACTTAGAATTAACTTCAAAATGCTCTCTCAATGCATCTCTACTGTCACTCCTGCCATACCCATCAGTGCCTAACGTTCTGTATATACCAGGTATCCATCTTTCTAGTTGATCTGGAACTATTCGCATATAATCTGTAGCCGCTACAAAAGGACCCTTTTTTCCTTTTAAGATAGATTGCAAATAACTTATTTTTTTTCTTTTTTCTGGATTGAGTTGATTCCAGCGATCTTTCTCAAGTGCATCTCTCCTTAATTCATTGAAGCTAGTAACTGACCATACATCAGAGGCAATACCAAAATCTTCTTCGAGCATTTTTCTAGCCCTCAACACTTCTCTTAAAATTGCACCTGAACCCATTAATTGAGGCTTAAGTTTATTTTCATTGGTCTTGGATTCTTTTGCCAAATACATACCTTTTAGAATTCCATTTTCACACCCTTTTGGGATAGTTGGATGGGTGTAATTCTCATTCATGCAAGTGATATAATAAAAAATATTCTCTTGTTTAGTGATCATTCTTTTCAATCCATCCTGAATAATAACTGCCAGTTCATAAGCATAAGTTGGGTCATATGAGACGCAATTTGGGATGGTGCTTGCACTGATTAAACTATGACCATCTTGATGCTGAAGACCCTCTCCAGCTAAAGTTGTCCTGCCGGAAGTCGCGCCGATTAAAAAACCACGCGCTTGCATATCGCCACCAGCCCACAAAAAATCACCAATCCTCTGAAAACCGAACATAGAATAGAAAATATAAAAAGGGATCATTTTTTTACCATGATTACTGTATGAAGTTCCCGCCGCCAACCAAGAACAAAAAGCACCGGCTTCGTTAATCCCTTCCTCCAAGATTTGTCCTTTTTTGTCTTCCTTATAGTACATTAACTGATCGGCATCCTGAGGGGTGTAGAGCTGCCCTTTTGAAGAATAAATACCTACCTGCCTAAACATCCCTTCCATGCCAAATGTTCTGGCTTCATCAGGCACAATAGGGACTATATGTTTTCCAATCTGTTTATCACGGGCAAGAGAAGTTAAGATCCTTATAAACGCCATTGTGGTAGATGCTTCCCGATCACCTGTTCCAGCTAACTGATTTTGAAAAGTGTGCAATGAAGGAGTTTTGATATTTTTTGATTTGGTTATTCTTTGGGGTAAATAACCTCCAAGAGCTTTTCTGTGTTCATGCAGATATTCGTGCTCTTTACTTTTCTTTGTAGGTTTGTAATAGGGTATCTTTTTTATGTTTTTATCTGATATAGGGATATTGAATCGATCTCTAAACTCTTTCAAGGCGTCAATATCTAATTTTTTTTGCTGATGCGCTGTATTTTGTCCTTCAGCCACAGATCCCAAGCCAAAACCTTTCACAGTTTTTGCCAGTATAACTGTAGGTCCGTTCTTATGCTTTATGGCTTTATCATAAGTTGCAAAAACTTTCTTTGCGTCATGCCCCCCTCTGTTTAATCGCCATATATCCTGATCTGACATATGTGCAACCATCTCCAATGTCTCTGGATGTTTGCCGAAGAAATGCTCTCGTACGTAATCACCGCCCTTGGATTTAAAATTTTGGTATTCTCCATCAACACATTGCTCCATTAGTTGTTCAAGAAGGCCGTCATTGTCTCTAGCCAATAATGGATCCCAGCGCGAACCCCATATTAATTTAATAACATTCCAGCCAGCGCCACCAAATGCTGCTTCTAACTCTTGGATGATCTTCCCATTACCTCTAACAGGACCATCCAGTCGTTGAAGATTGCAATTCACCACAAAAATTAAATTATCCAAGCCCTCTCTAACCGGCATTGTGATTGAACCGAGTGATTCAGGTTCATCCATTTCCCCATCACCTAGGAAACACCAAACTTTTCTATCATTGGGTTCAATAAGTCCACGGTGCTCCATATATCTCATGAAACGAGCCTGATATGTGGCCATCATAGGACCCAGCCCCATAGAAACTGTTGGAAATTGCCAAAAATCCGGCATTAGCCATGGATGTGGATAAGAGGACAAACCATTACCTCCAACTTCTTTCCTGAATCTATTTAGCTGGTTTGCAGTCAACCTTCCTTCAAGGAAAGCTCTTGCGTATATACCTGGAGATGAGTGACCCTGAATGTAAACCATATCTCCACGATCTTTACCCGAAGGGGCACGCCAAAAATGATTAAAACCAACTTCATAAAGAGTTGCAGATGAAGCATATGTGGAAATATGACCGCCAAATTCTGAACTTTCTTTATTTGCATGCACAACCATTGCCATTGCATTCCATCGAATGTAAGCCTCAATTCTTTTTTCAATCGTCCGATCACCAGGATAGTTTGGTTCCAATCCAGCAGAAATAGTATTTAAATAAGCGGTATTGTATGCGGAAGGTAAATAAGTGCCACTTCGGCGAGCATAATCAACCATCTGGTTAATTATAAAATGCGCTCTCTCAGGACCATGAGCCTCAATCACAGAATTGATAGAATCGAGCCATTCTTGAGTCTCGATCGGATCTATATCATCAGTTCTATTAAAATCACTCATATAGTGCTCGCAACCTTTGATTGCTTAGAGACTATTATAAGTTTTATTGGCAGAATTAACCAATTTCTCTTAATTAACATAAAAACATAAGTAATTATTTAAATGAAATACTTTATAATAATGAGGCTTTATATTTTTCTAAAAAAAACTAATAGATTAATCAAGGGAAAGGATTCAATGAAAGGAGAACTTCAAATCGATTTCAAAAATAATCCTAAAATTGGCCAAGCAATTGGTAAACCAAAAACCGAGGACCTCAAAAAATACGATCAAGTATTAATTATCCTGCCTAAGAAAATACCTGCCACTATATGGAATGTTATGCCTCAGGGTAAGAATTTAAAGGCATTACTCAAGAATCGATCAACTGGAGGCACTCCATCTATCTCCACAAGACTCAAGAACAAGAAACAAACTTCCCTTCATTTAGGAAAACTGGAAAGCAAATCTTTAGCATTTGATCGCTTATCATTTGCACGCAAAATGATCCAAATAGTCTCGCAAGAAAAGGCTGGGAGTATTGCAATATGGGTTCTTGGGTTTGATGAAATATCACAAGAAATGATAGCAAAGGATTTTATCGCTGCAGCGCTTGCTAGGAAATTTCTGATGCCTGAGTTCAAAATTAAACGAACAAAAGAACAGATTAGAACAATAAAGCTCATTGGACTAGAAAGAAAAATATCGCTAGATCAAATCATTGCTGAGTCAGAAGGAAATAATTTGGCACGATGGTTAACTGCATTACCTTCAAACAAACTAAACGCAAACAGCTATATTGAATTAATAAAGTCAATGGCTAAAGACTTTGATTGGGATATAAATATTCTAAAAACTAATAAATTAAAAGAAATGGGTGCTGGAGCCTTCTTGGCAGTATCTCAAGGCAATGAGGATGACAGTGCTGCCATCGTCAAATTAAAGCTCAAACCAAATGGTATTGATAACCCAAAAACCTTAAGTCTAGTTGGTAAAGGAATAATTTTTGATACCGGTGGCACTAACTTGAAACCTTTTAATAGTATGCTTGATATGCATATTGATATGAATGGAAGTGCAGTAGCACTCGGAACACTTCTAGCAATAACAAAGCTTAATCTTCCAATAGCAGTAGATTGCTGGCTAGCCATAACAGAAAATAGAACTGGCCCCATGGCATATAAATCTCAAGATGTTATAACTGCTGCAAACGGAAAAACTATCCAATCGATTCATACCGATGCAGAAGGGAGAATGGTTCTAGCTGACACTCTATATTTAGCTTCACAAGAAAAACCGAACTTTATATTGGATTTCGCTACATTAACTGGGGCTTGCATGAATGCGGTCACAACTCAATACAGCGGTGTATTCACCAACCGTCAAGGATTACATCAAATACTAGAAGAATCCGGAAGAAAATGTGGTGAGAGAGTATGGCCATTTCCAATTGGAAAAGAGTTTCTAAGTAAACTAAAAAGCGAAACAGCTGACCTTATGCAATGCTCTCCAGGTGGTGGTGGAGATCATATCCTTGCTGCTAGCTTTCTTAACGAATTTGTGGACTCTTCAATCCCTTGGGTCCATATTGATTTAAGTGCAGCTACCAATAAAGGGGGACTTGCACATATTCCATCAAAAATCACCGGTTTTGGTGTACGTTTTTCATTAAATCTCCTTCTTAACGAAAATATTCTTAATGAAAAATAACAAGAGAATCTTATGAACAATACTCATCTGTTTGCGAATAGATTTCGTGGATATTTACCCGTAGTAATCGATGTAGAAACAGGAGGATTTAATGCAAAAAAAGATGCACTATTGGAAATTGCCGCAGTACTGATTGATTTTAACGAAGATGGCACTATAATGCGCGGCACGACCGTACGTCATCATGTTAATCCCTTTGAAGGCTCTAATCTTGACCCTGCATCTCTTGCTATTAACAAGATTGATCCTGATAACCCGCTAAGACTAGCAATAAATGAGGAAGAGGCACTGAATGACATTTTTATGAAAATCCATGAAATTATGAAGGAATTTAAGTGTAAAAAAGCAATCTTAGTCGGTCATAATGCTGCGTTTGACTTAAATTTTATTAATGCAGCAACAGCAAGATGTTCAATAAAACATAACCCATTCCATTCTTTCTCGTGTTTTGATACAGCCACTTTATGTGGTGTTGCTTATGGGCATACGGTATTGGCTAAAGCTGTTGAGATTGCTGGTTTTAATTGGGATGCCTCTAAAGCGCATGGTGCCGCTTATGACGCAGAAAAAACAGCTGACTTATTCTGTGATATTGTGAACAGATTTAATCCAATATATAAGAGTTTCTTAGATACTTAAGGGGGGCTTCATCTAATTTTTTTCTAAAAGTTCAGCTAGCTCGCCTGTCTCATACATCTCCATAATGATATCGCAACCACCTATCAAGTCCCCATTGACATATAATTGTGGAAACGTTGGCCAATTAGAATAAGTCTTAAGGCCTTCTCTAATTTCAGGATCCTCAAATATATTTATGTAAGAGAAAGGTTTTCCAATCATCTTTAATGCTGAGACTGCCTGACTAGAGAAACCACATTGAGGAAAATCTGGTGACCCTTTCATATAAAGCATTACTGGGTTATTTTCTAATTGATCCTTTATCCGTTCATTTATATCCAATTTCTTACTCCATTACTAAAAATATGATTTGATATTTAAATTTTGTAAAAAATTCCATTTTTTTTAC
>JAYZHY010000125.1:0-6737 GCA_036166115.1 Pseudomonadota bacterium
GTTTGTAATGCTTCTTGAACTGCATTAGGGTTTGTCGATTGACCAAAAAATTGAGCAATAGTTGCAGGAAATAATAAAATACTTGATGCAAAAATCGCCGGTATTACACCTGCCATATTAATCTTAAATGGTAAATGAGTGCTCTGGCCTTGATACATCTTTCGGCCTTGTTGTCTCCTAGCATAATTAACAGCTATGCGTCTTTGCGCCCTTTCCATATAAACAACAAATAAAATTGCTGCAACAAAAACTATTAATAACAATATTGCTGTAGCTGATGACATCTCACCATTTCTTACTAATTCTGCCGTGCCAGCCACTGCAGCAGGTAGGCCTGCGATTATGCCCGCAAGAATAATCATAGATATTCCATTTCCAATGCCACGCTCTGTAATCTGCTCTCCCAGCCACATTAGAAACATTGTCCCTGTAACAAGAGTGATACAGGCTGTAACAAGAAAGAATATCCCTGGATTTACCACCACTCCCGGTTGACTTTGCAGCCATGAAGCAGCTGCGATTGATTGGAATAAAGACAAGAAAACTGTTCCATATCGAGTATATTGAGTAATTTTTCTTTTTCCGGATTCCCCTTCTTTTCGAAGTTGCTGCATCGATGGGACAATCATGCTCGACATCTGCATAATAATTGAAGATGAGATATACGGCATAATTCCCAATGCAAAAATTCCAAACCTTGATAATGCTCCCCCAGAAAATAAGTTAAAGAGAGCCAGCATATTACCTGCTTGCTGATCAAAAAACGCAGCAAGTGCAGCAGGATCTACTCCAGGTACGGGAATAAAAGTACCTGCTCGGAATATAATCAAAGCACAGGTAAGAAAAATAAAGCGTTTCCTTAACTCGCCCATTTTTCCTGCTACATTTGAAGCATTCATCGTATTATTTTTTTGCTTCTTTACCATAATTTATTAGCCTAATCTTCTATCTTTCCACCAGCGCTCTCTATTGCCTTACGAGCGCCTTTTGTTACATTCAATCCCTTTGTAATGATTGGTTTCTTAATTTCACCTGATAAAATAACCTTAACTTTATTAACTCTTTTTGGGACTAAATTAAATTTCTTTAAAACATCCAAATCTATTACATCTTCAGTTGGGATAGTTAATTCATGCAATCGTAACTCTGCGGACTGGCGCGACATCTTAGAGGAAAAACCAACTTTAGGTAGCCGACGTTGTAAAGGCATTTGACCACCTTCAAATCCAACTTTATGGTAACCTCCTGAACGGGCATGCTGCCCCTTTTGTCCACGCCCGCACGTTTTCCCTTGTCCAGCTGAATGCCCTCTACCTAATCGTTTCCCATTCTTCTTTGAGCCTTTTGCGGGTTTTAAATTATTAAGTTGCACTTTAAACCTCCTCGACCGAAACCAAATAAGAAATCTTATTAATCATTCCACGATTCTCGGGTGAGTCTATAACTGTTACGGTCTGTCTAATTTTCCTCAGACCAAGACCTTGTATACATGCCTTATGAGAACTTAATCTCCCATATTTGCTTTTATTAAGCGTTACTTTTAATTTCTTATTCTTTGTCATACTTAAAATCTCGATTTACTTAAGCAATAATTTCTTTTACTTTTTTTCCGCGTTTAGCGGCCATTTGCTGAGGTGAATGAATATTCTGAAGTGCGCTAATTGTTGCCCGTACTACATTAATTGAATTTCTTGAGCCATAACTCTTTGCCAAAACATTCCTAACACCTGCACACTCAAAAACTGCTCTCATAGCACCACCAGCAATTATCCCAGTACCATCTGATGCTGGTTGCATATAAACATAAGTTGCCCCATGCCTTCCTTTTTTAGCGTATTGCAAAGTATCATCAACTAAATTAACTCTAATCATTTGCTTACGAGCAGATTGCATTGCTTTTTGAATAGCTATTGGAACTTCACGAGCTTTTCCATAACCAAAACCAACTTTGCCTTTACCATCACCCACAACAGTTAGTGCGGTAAAGCCAAATTGTCTACCACCTTTTACAACTTTTGCTACTCGGTTCACTGTTACCAACTTTTCAATTAAGTCATCTGGTAAATTTGCTTGCTCATTTCTTCTCATAATTTATCCTAAATACAGAAATTTCTGACCCTAAAACTTTAACCCTGCTTCTCTAGCAGCTTCAGCTAGTGCTTTAATGCGACCATGGTAAAGAAACCCTGACCTATCAAAGGCAACCGTATCTATACCTATTTTCTTTGCTTTTTCTGCAATTGTAGTTCCAATGTAAACAGCTGCATCAATATTCCCTGTAATTTTTAATTTCTTCTTTGCTTTTCTTTCTGTAGTCGAAGCACTTATTAATACTTTCGCACTATCAGAATCAATAATTTGGGCATATATATGCCTAGGAGTTCGATGAACACTCAAACGATTAATGGAAAGTTCCTTGATTTTTGCCCGAGACTTCTTAGCCCTTCTTAATCTATTTTGTTTCTTATCAAGTTTCATTTTTATTCTATGACCCCATTACTTCTTCTTAGCTTCTTTCATTGCTACATATTCATCAGCATATCGAACGCCTTTTCCTTTATATGGTTCAGGGGGCCTATATTTACGAATCTCTGCTGCCACCTGACCCACCTGTTGCTTATCAATTCCTTTCACAACTACCTCAGTTTGACTTGGTGTTTCAACTGTTATCCCTTCAGGTACCTCGTACTCCACTGGATGAGAAAAACCAAGTGTTAAATTAAGTTTTTTCCCTTGAGCTTTAGCCCGATAACCAACACCAACTAGTTCTAATTTTTTTTCAAATCCTTCGGAAACACCCTGTACCATATTTGCTAGTAATGCCCTCGTTGTTCCTGACACCGCCTTAGAGAACTTTGATCTTGAGCGAGGTTGAACTAATAGGCTATTGTCTTGCTCTTTTAATTCAATCTCTTGATTTAAAGTCAATGACAAGGATCCTTTCGAGCCTTTCAAGGTTATAGTTTGCCCAGATAGATTCGATTCAACGTCCTTGGGTATATTTACTGGTTCTTTTGCTATTCTTGACATTGTTTTTCCGATTAAAAGTAATGCATCAAGAGACGATGCAAATTATTTCTCCGCCAATTCCTTGTTTTCTAGCTTCTCTATCACTCATAACACCTGAAGAGGTTGATACAATGGCCACACCAAGACCACCCAGAACCTCAGGAAGATTCTCTTTATTCTTATATAACCTCAACCCAGGTCTACTGACACGTTGGATATCCTCTATAACAGGCTTACCTTCAAAATACTTTAGATCAATGTTCAAATTTTCTTTAGAATCTTTAGCCTGTAATTCAAAATCTACAATATACCCCTCATCCTTCAAGACTTTAGCAATAGCTGTCTTAGCTGAGGATGATCTCATTCTTACACTCTTTTTATTTGCACTTTGTGCATTCCGAATTCTTGTTAACATATCGGATATGGGATCATTCATACTCATATCTACACCTCTACCAACTGGCCTTTGTTAGCCCGGGAATCTCTCCTTTCATAGCAGATTCACGTAACTTATTTCTACCAAGACCAAATTTCCTATATACGCCATGAGGTCTCCCTGTGATAGCACATCTTTTTCTCATTCTAGATGGACTCGAATCCCTAGGCATTGCATTTAATTTCTTTTGTGCCAATTCTCTATCCTCTTCACTCGAATTAACATCCCGAATAATTCTCTTTAGAGATAATCTTCTTGTAGAATATTTAGCGACCAACTTAGATCGTTTAAACTCTCTTTCCATCATTGCTTTTTTTGCCATAACTTATCTCTCTTTTCCTTATTTCTTTTCAGCATCAATGTCTTTCTTAGCTTCTTCTTTTACCTCAGTTTCTGGTGAAGCCTGTTCTGTCTTTTCTTCCACAGCCTCTGCTTCTGGAGTTACTGTTTCCTCTTCGGGTTGAGCTTCTTCTTTTACCTCAGTTTCTGGTGAAGCCTGTTCTGTCTTTTCTTCCACAGCCTCTGCTTCTGGAGTTACTGAACTTTTAAACGGAAAATTAAATGCCTCTAGCAGGGCTTTTCCTTCTTTTGCGTCGCGTGCAGTCGTAGAAATTGTAATATCCATTCCCCTTATTGCATCAATCTGATCAAAATTGATCTCTGGAAAAATGATTTGCTCAGAAATACCCATACTATAATTTCCTTGCTTATCAAAAGATTTGGCATTTAATCCACGAAAATCTCTTATTCTTGGTATTGCTATATTTACCAAACGATCTAAAAATTCATACATTCGGTTTTTTCTTAGTGTTACTTTGCAACCTATTGGGTATCCATCGCGAATTTTGAATCCAGCCACAGATTTTCTTGCCAATGTCTTTACTGCTTTTTGACCTGCTATCTGCTCCATATCCTTTAATGCATTATTTAAGATTTTTTTATCAGCCACAGCCTCACCAACACCCATATTTAGAGTTATTTTTGTGACTTTTGGAACTTCCATAGGATTATCTAGATTCAATGCCTTCTGAATCTTTGGCCTTAACTCTTCATTATATTCTTTCAATAATCTTGCCATTCTTTAATCCTAAAATTAGTTAAAACTTTTCCCAAAAATCAATTTCTATAAACTACAAATCGACAGCTTTGCCAGAAGAACGAAATACTCTTATCTTATTCCCATCTTTATCAGTATTAAAACTGACGCGATCAGGTTGATTCTTCTCAGTGTTCCATAACATTACATTAGATATATCAATAGGCATTGTTTTATCGATTATTCCGCCTTCAACTCCTGCATTTGGATTTGCTTTGGTATGCTTCTTAACCACATTAATTCCTTCAACTAGGACCTTATGACTATCAATCACATCGATGATAGTGCCTCTTCTGCCTTTATCTTTTCCGACGGTTATATAAACTTCGTCACCTCGTTTTATTTTATTCATTACGCTGTCCCGTCTCTTACAAAATCACAATACTTCTGGTGCAAGAGAAATAATTTTCATAAACTTTTTTGTTCTCAGTTCTCGAGTTACTGGCCCAAAAATTCTTGTCCCAATTGGTTCCAATCTAGAATCCAATATAACTGCAGCATTCCCATCAAATCTAATAAGTGAGCCATCATTCCGACGTACTCCTTTTCTCGTTCTCACAACTACAGCATTATAGATTTCACCTTTTTTAACTTTACCTCTTGGTATAGCATCTTTGACGGTTACTTTTATAACATCGCCAACAGCAGCATAGCGACGTTTAGAGCCACCTAATACTTTTATGCATTGCACTCGTTTTGCGCCAGAATTATCTGCTGCATCTAGTACTGTCTGCATCTGTATCATGATTCTATTCCGCCTAAAAAAGTTAAATTATTCATAAAGCCATCCAGTTACTATTATTTATCGAGGGTTGCATTAACAATATCTACAACGTACCAAGATTTATTCTTAGCAATTGGCTTGCATTGCCTGATAGTGACTCGATCTCCCTCATTGCATTTATTTTCATCATCATGAGCCAATATCTTAGTTGTTCGTCTAATATATTTTCCATAAATCGGATGCTTAATTAGTCTCTCAATTGCAACGGATACAGTTTTATCCATTTTACTACTAGTCACTCTTCCAATTACGGATCTTCGTGACTTATTTTGTTTTTCTTCCGATTTGTCTGCCATTCCGATTACCTATTTCTGATTCATTAAGGTTTTTATTCGAGCTATATCTTTTCTGACGCGTTTATGCTCATGATTACGAGCTAATTGGCCAGTTGATTGCTGAACCCGGAGATTAAACTGTTCACGCCTTAATTCAAGCAACTCTTTTTGCAATTCTTCTGTAGTTTTGGTTGGTAATTTTTTATCAGCCATTTACATAACCTGCCTTGACACAAATGCTGTTGGAAAAGGTAATTTGGCAGCTGCTAATTTAAATGCTTCTCTTGCAACACTTTCTGTTACACCTTCCATTTCATAAAGCATGCGCCCTGGTTGTATCTGACAAACCCAATATTCAACATTACCTTTACCTTTACCTTGACGTACTTCTAGAGGTTTTTTAGTAATTGGTTTATCAGGAAAGACTCGAATCCATATCTTCCCACCTCTCTTGATATGACGAGTCATAGCTCTACGAGCAGCTTCAATCTGACGCGCTGTTAGACGCCCTCTTTCAGTTGCTTTCAAGCCAAACTCACCAAATGAAACATTGCTACCACGTAAAGCAAGTCCGCGATTACGACCTTTCATCTGTTTTCTATACTTTGTTCTTTTTGGTTGCAGCATAATTTTGTAAGTTCCTTAAGAGTTCTTTGCTTGCGTTTCTTCCGGATTAGTTTCGGGGGCCTGAGGTTTATCAAATACCTCACCTTTGAATATCCATACTTTGACACCAATAATTCCATAAGTAGTATTTGCTTCCGAGATCCCATAATCAATATCTGCGCGAAGTGTGTGAAGAGGAACACGGCCTTCCCTATACCATTCAGATCTTGCTATTTCAGCTCCATTTAATCGGCCTCCAACTTTAACCTTTATTCCTTCTGCACCTAATCTCATAGTACTTGTTACTGCTCGCTTCATCGCTCTTCGAAACATCACTCTCCTTTCTAGCTGTTGCGCAATACCTTCAGCTACCAATTGAGCATCTAATTCTGGTTTACGGATCTCTGAAATATTTATACGAAGATCATTGATGTGCATATTCATCTTTAAAGCTAAATTAGCTCTTAGATTTTCAATATCTTCACCTTTCTTCCCAATAACTATTCCAGGTCGTGCTGTCATTATTGTGAT
>JAYZHY010000126.1:0-12788 GCA_036166115.1 Pseudomonadota bacterium
ATTAATTATCATTAATATTATTATATAAATTATTGATTTTTATAATTTTTCATCATTTTAATAAATCTGTCGAATATATACATCAAATCATGTGGCCCGGGGCTTGCTTCTGGATGTCCTTGGAAGCCATAAGCATTTTTCTTAACAACTTCTAGTCCTTGCAAAGTTCCATCAAAAAGTGATCGATGCGTGACCTTTAAATTTTCTGGCAATGTTCTTTCATCTACCGCAAAGCCATGATTTTGACTTGTTATTAGAACTTGCTGGGACCTTATATCCTGAACAGGATGATTGGCACCATGGTGACCAAATTTCATTTTAATCGTTTTAGCACCTGAGGCCAATGCCAATAATTGATAGCCCAAACATATACCAAAAATTGGTAAGGAAGAATCTAAAAATTCTTTAATTGCCTCAATAGCATACTCACATGCATCCGGATCACCTGGGCCATTTGATAAAAATACGCCATCAGGATTTAGTGAAAAAACATCCTTTGCAGAGGTTTTAGCAGGTACCACAGTTAACTCGCAGCCTAAATCAACTAATAATCTTAAAATATTTTGTTTCACGCCATAGTCATAGGCAACTACACGATAGGATTCTTTTTTATTTCGTTTTGGGCTTAATCGGTTTTCAAATACAGAACCTTGATCCCATTGGTAAGTTTCTTTCACGCTTACCTCTTTAGCTAAGTCCATACCCACTATTCCAGGGAATTTTTTTGCTTGTTTTAGGGCCAGTTGCTCATTGATATCACCGGCCATGATGCAGCCCGCCTGAGCACCCGTTGTTCTAAGCTTACGAGTTAATTTACGAGTATCAATATCAGATATTGCCACCAGATTATTATCACGAAGAAATGTATTAAGATTTTTCTCAGAACGCCAATTACTCTCAATTAAAGATGCGTTTCGAATTATCAAGCCAGATGCTTGAATTTTATTTGACTCCATGTCCTCCTGATTTGTGCCAGTATTACCAATATGAGGATACGTCAATGTCACTATTTGCTTACGATAAGAAGGATCACTGAGAATTTCTTGATAACCAGTCATGGAAGTGTTGAATACAACTTCACCAGTTGTAGTACCATCAATCCCAATGGAGAATCCATGGAAAATTGTTCCATCTTCAAGCGCCAATATTGATGGCGCGCTCACCAATTCCCCCTGTTGATTAAATTAATAATCATCAAATTACCTTATTTCTCAAATAAAAGGATTGTTCAAAACTTTTTCCGTTAAGATTTAGGATCAAGTTTACTTAAGGTGAGTTCACCTTGCCAGAAAATTGGCAAAAAAAATCTATTTTTTTTTAAACTAAGAAGAAATACGATCGAAAAAATTCTTTACAGATGAAATCCATCCGCTATGCCTTGGGCTATGCTTCTTTCCACCTTTTTGAATTGAGTTGAATAATTCCTTTAATTTTTCTTGTTGTTGCTGCGAAAGATTAACTGGCGTTTCAACAGAGATTGTTGCGTAAAGGTCACCCACTCTTGAATCGCGCGCCGTTGAAACTCCCTTGCCTTTCAACCTAAAGACCTTTCCTGATTGAGTGCCAGGCGGTATTTTAACTGAAACACTTCCTTTGAGAGTAGGTAACTTTATCTCACCACCCAATGATGCCACTAGAACTGAAATTGGTACATCACAAGATATATTTGGGCCTTCTCTTTCAAAAATTTTATGCTTATTAATTCTTACTTCTACATAAAGATCTCCGGATGGCCCTCCGTTCTTGCCTGCCTCACCTTCTCCAGATAAACGAATCCGATCACCAGTATCCACTCCTGGAGGAACTTTAACAGAAAGTTTTTTTGTTTTTGCTTTTCTGCCACGACCATGGCAATTCATACATGGATCAACTATGACGGTTCCACTTCCTTGGCACTTTGGGCATGTTTGTTGAATTGAAAAAAATCCTTGTTGCATCCTAACTTGACCTGCACCATCACAAGTTGAACAATTAGAAGGGCTGGATCCTTTTTTTGCTCCACTTCCTGAGCAACTCTCACAAGATACCTGGGTTGGCACATTTATAGTGACTGAATCACCTGAGATTGCTTTTTCTAACTCTAGCTGTAACTCATAACCAAGATCTGCTCCTCGAAATACTTGGCTCCTTCCTCCACTTCTACCTCCACCAAAAATGTCCCCAAAAACATCTCCAAATATATCTCCAAAACCTTCTGTGCCTGCTGAACCTCCAGCACGATTAAGTCCCTCATGACCAAAGCGATCATATGTTTCTTTTTTTGAGTTATCATTTAGAACTTCATAAGCTTCTTTGACTTCTTTGAACTTTTTTTCTGCGCTTGCATCATTTTTATTGCGATCTGGATGAAACTTCATAGCCAAACGTCGATATGATTTTTTTATATCTTCTTTTGATGCATTCTTCGAGACATTCAATACATCATAATAATCACGTTTTGCCATATCACTAATTACTGTAATTTAAGAATAACTGCATTAGACCTTATACTTGGTCTGGATTTTATTGAAAATGGTGCTTAAGAAAATTATTTTATTTTTCGGATTCCTTTTCTTTTTCCTCATCAACCTCTTCAAACTCAGCATCAACAACATCATCCCCATTTGAATCTGAGGCATTGTCATTTTCGCCTGCATTAGAGGCTGCTTGTTCAGCGTATAGTTTTTGGGCTGTCTCGGCAGAAGCCTCAGCTAGAATCTTTGTTTTTGCTTCTATTGATTCTTTATCTTCACTGTCTACCACGGCCTTAAGATCAGAAATCGCATTTTCGATCTTCATTCTCTCATCACTCGATACTTTTTCACCCAATTCACTTAATGTTTTCTCAGAACCATGAATAAGGCTGTCAGCTTGATTGCGAACATCGATTAATTCACGGAATTTCTTATCTTCCTCAGCATGACTGGCGGCATCAGAAACCATCCTCTCAATCTCACCCTCATCAAGACCACTGGAGGCTTTTATAACAATATTCTGACTTTTTCCTGTTGCTTTATCTTTCGCAGAAACATTTAAAATGCCATTGGCGTCGATATCAAAAGTAACTTCTATCTGAGGCATTCCTCTCGGAGCTGGTGGAATATCTGTTAAATCGAAACGTCCTAATGATTTGTTATCTTGACCTCGCTCTCTTTCCCCTTGCAAAACATGGATGGTCACTGCTGTTTGATTGTCATCTGCAGTAGAGAAGATCTGTTCAGCATTTGCTGGAATGGTTGTATTTTTTTCGATCAATTTCGTCATAACTCCACCAAGTGTTTCAATACCTAACGATAATGGCGTAACATCCAATAACAATACATCTGTGACATCACCGGCCAAAACACCGCCTTGGATGGCTGCACCCAATGCAACAGCTTCGTCTGGGTTGACATCCCTTTTTGGCTCTTTCCCAAAAAAGTTTTGTACCTCTTCTTGAACTTTAGGCATACGAGTTTGCCCGCCAACTAAAATCACATCATGAATCTCGTTGACTTTTAGGTCCGCATCTTTAAGAGCTGTCTTGCAGGGTCCAATTGTTTTTTTCACCAAATCTTCAACAAGAGATTCAAGTTTTGCTCTTGTTAATTTAATGTTTAAATGTTTTGGTCCATTTGCATCTGCCGTAATATACGGAAGATTTACTTCTGTTTGCTGGCTACTAGAAAGTTCGATTTTAGCTTTTTCCCCGGCTTCTCTTAGGCGCTGCATAGCCAAAGGATCACCAGTAATATCAACCCCGCTATCACGCTCAAATTCTTTTGCTAGATAATTAATAATTTTCAAATCAAAGTCTTCGCCACCAAGAAATGTATCCCCATTGGTTGCTAAAACCTCAAACTGATGCTCTCCATCTACTTCAGCAATTTCAATAATCGAGACGTCAAATGTACCGCCACCTAAATCATAAACTACTATCTTCTTATCGCCACGTTTCTTATCCATGCCATATGCAAGTGCTGCAGCAGTCGGTTCATTAATTATTCTTTTGACATCAAGCCCAGCAATTTTGCCGGCATCTTTTGTGGCTTGTCTTTGAGAATCATTAAAATAAGCTGGTACTGTAACTACAGCCTCAGTAACCTCTTCTCCAAGATAGTCTTCAGCAGTCTTTTTCATTTTCATAAGCACTCTTGCTGAAATTTCTGGGGGCGCCATTGGTTTGCCCAAACCTTCAACCCAAGCATCACCATTTTCTGCCTTGACTATATTGTACGAAACCATATCAATATCTCGTTTCACTACATCATCATCAAAACGTCTTCCTATTAAGCGTTTTACAGCAAATAATGTATTTTCAGGATTCGTTACTGCTTGTCGCTTTGCAGACTGACCAACTATCACTTCGTCATCTTTAACAAAAGCAACTATCGATGGTGTAGTTCTATCGCCTTCGCTATTTTCAATAACTTTTGGTACATCACCTTCCATCACCGCAACACATGAATTTGTTGTTCCGAGATCGATTCCGATAATTCTGCCCATTTCTGTATACTCCAAATTTTATTATTCAGTAATTCTTCTTGTGATTGGCTGATAAATGGGGTCAAAAATCTAGCTTTCAACCATTTAAATGACTTTTATAACAAATTAATTGAAATCTAAATTTAACCGTCTTTTTTAACATCTGACGCTACAACAACACGTGCGGGCCTCAACAAACGATTATTCAGTAAATAACCTTTCTGGAATACAGTCATTATAGATCCTGGTTCTACTTTATCTGATGGCTGCATTGACATTGCTTCATGAAACTCAGCATTAAATGGTTCACCATGCGGATCGATTACCGATATATCAAATTGTTCCATAATGTTTTGCATTAGTTGTAAAGTAGCCTTATTTCCGGATAACAAAGCATCCAAATCTGACTCTTTTGAATCTACAGCCATTTCTAAAGTGTCAACAACGTTTAAAAGTTCTCGGGAAAAATTCTCTAGAGCAAATTTTCTTGCATTCTCAACATCTCTTGAGGCGCGCTTTCTTACATTATCCAATTCGGCAGCAGCCCTGAGATATCTATCCCAGTTTTCTTCCGATTTTTTAACGGATAACTCCAATTGCTCTTCAACAGTGAGCTCAATATCTTCATTCTTTTGATCTGATTCATCTGTACCTTCTGGCTCAGCAACATCTTTATCTTTGTTGCTCTTGAGGTCAGATTTCTTTTTTGATTTACCTTTCATCAAGCTTAATCTCCAAACTTAGGAACCGCAACAGTCACTTTCATGCATTAGCAATTATTAGTATTGCGGTTTATGTGAGGGCAAGAAAATAAATATCAAGGTATAAAGTTCATTCTTTTTAGATTGTTAACTCTCTATCGCTGAACCCAACAATTTAGCCGTTAGATCTACAATTGGAACTACCCTGTCATACGCCATTCTTTTTGGTCCGATTACACCTAAAACACCTACTTGACTATCACTCAACTTATATGGAGCTGTCACCACACTGCAATCGTCTAGCATACTGTAGCCTGATTCAGCACCGATGAATATTTGAACACCGCTCGCGCTAATACTCCTATCTAATAAATCGATCATCATTCTCTTTCTTGAAAAGGCATCAAATAATTGCTTTAAGGTTTCAACGTCGGACAATTCGGCAAAATCCATCAAGTTTCTTTCACCTGCTAATACATATTCATCATCAAGTGCCTCTACTCCCTCCATGGCTTGATGTGCGGTGGAGATAATATCCTGCATAGTCTTATTCATAGATTCACGTGTTGCCTCCATATCATCAAGTAAGTTATTTTTTATTGAACTTAAGGTGTGATTGCAATAATTCTCATTAATAAAATTAGCAACTTTCTGTAACTCAGTAGCGGAGTGGTTTTCTCTTGTATGCAGTATTCGATTTTGCACTTCTCTGTTATTGAGAACCAAGATAGTTAAAATACGATTATCCGAGAGAGGAAGAAATTCAATTTGCCTAAGCGTCGTATTTCTTCCTTTTGGGACTGTAACAACGCCTGCCAAACTAGTAATTCTAGATAGTGTACTCGAGACATGATCAATCAACTGTCCAGTGTCATATTTGTCAGGTCTTAGTTCAGATTGAATTTCATCAATATAACCTGTATCAGGCTCCTGATAGCGAACCAAAGTATCCACAAACATTCTGTACCCACGTGCAGTAGGTATACGACCTGATGAGGTATGTGGCGCTTTAATTAAACCCAAATCCTCAAGATCAGACATAACGTGACGAATAGTTGCTGGGCTCAAATCTAGGCCGGAATCATGCAGCAAGGTTCTTGAGCCTACCGGAGCGCCTTCGTTTATATATTTTTGGATAAGTACTTTTAATAAGTACTGAGCTCGGTCATTTGGTTTTAACTTCATTTCTTTCAAAATTAAATTGCCTTAGTTAATTTCATGTAGAAAATAATTCATAATATTATCTTAAAAAATAAGCTATCAACGGTAAAGCAAGTGGTCAAGTTTTTTAATAATGCTTTTCGATTTTATTTGAAGTCACACTCTGCTAAATTAAACAGTAACAATTTTAAAAAATAATAACCTTAGATTATGATATTCAAAACCATAGGAATAATGAATCGAAGTGACGATGATCTCACGATTGAGTCAATTGCACTTTTAAACGATTACCTCAATAAAATGGATCGGAACATTATCCTTACCAAAAGCAATCCTTTGCCAGTAAAGAATAAATTAAACGAAAAAGAAATTGCCGAAGCAGTTGATCTTATTATTACTGTGGGTGGAGATGGCACTATCTTGCATGCCGCTAACCTTGCTCAGAATCATGACACTCCATTGTTAGGTATCAATAGAGGGCAACTTGGTTTTTTGGCTGATGTCAAACCAAATGAGATGCAATCTGATATAGCTCAGATACTTAATGGGAAATTCACAAAAGAAGTAAGAATGATGCTTAAAATCAGGATAGAAAAATCTGATGGCAACATTTATGAGGATCGTGCTCTAAATGATATTGTTCTCCAGCGAAGTGAAACTGGAAGAATGTTAAATTTTACAACATCGGTTAACAATCAATATGTAAACAATCACTCTGGTGATGGAATTATAATTGCCACGCCGACAGGCTCAACAGCCTATTCTTTAAGCTGTGGGGGGCCAATAATCGATCCTGCAATAGATTGTTATGTATTGGTACCAATTTGCCCGCATACCTTAAGCGATCGGCCAATAGTTATGCCTGACAACAAAAGCATTGAAATTAAATTACAACAAAAGAATAAAAATAAAGCAGAAATAACCATTGATGGAAGAAGTATCTGTGATTTCACAGAATCGGATAAACTCATAATCGCAAAATCAAATAAAAAAACCACTCTAATCCATCCGCCTGGTTACGATTATTATGAAACATTGCGCTCAAAATTGCATTGGGGACAAGATAATCGTTTAAAAAATGAGCCCCGAGAAAAGAAATAATGCTGCGCTCACTTCAAGTTCGAAATTTTGCAATTATCGATGAAGTAGATATCTCTTTTAATGAAGGCATGACTGTCCTTACAGGTGAAACAGGGGCAGGAAAATCAATCCTAGTCGATGCATTAAGTTTGGTAATGGGTGAAAGGGGTGGCCCTAGCTTGATACGTGACAGCAATAAAAGAGCAGAGTACACTGCCGACTTTGATATATCAAAACATAAACTTGCACAAAATTGGCTAGTACAACAATCCTTAGATGATGCTACTGAATGCATCTTACGCAGAGTTATTAATGCAGATGGTCGCTCAAGATCGTTCATAAACGGCAATACTGTCAATTTGCAAACTTTAAAATCTTTAGGAGAGTTACTTGTAGATATTCATGGTCAACACTTCCATCAATCACTTGGAAAAAAAGATATTCAAAGAGATTTGGTTGATCACTTTGGTAAGCTTTTAATGATAAAGGACCATACAAAAAAAGCATTTAATGATTGGAAGATACAGGCCACAAAATTATCTGACATCAAAAACTCTATTCAAGACAAAGAAGCACGTATTGATCTATTGGAATTCCAATCAAATGAACTGAAATCATTAGATGCAAAACCCGATGAATTTGAATCTTTGACAATTGAATACAAAAAAATCCAAAACATAGAAAAATTAAGCTCAGGAATTAATCGTACTATAGAAAACCTTCAAGAAAATGAACCTCATAATTCCTCCAATTTGTTATTCGATTCAATTAAAACTCTGGACGCATTATTAGATTTTGATAGCGAACTTATTGGAGCCAAGAAACTATTAGAAGAGGCGGAAATACAGATATCTGAAGCTACTGATTATTTATTAAAATACAGCTCCTCAATGGATTTTGACCCAGAAAGATGCATGTGGTTGGAAGACAGAATAAACTCGATCTTAACAATTTCCCGTAAACATCGAGTTGAGCCTAATGAACTTAGTACTTTATTCGAAAGAATCACAAACGAACTTGAAGATCTAAAAAACAGCGAGCGCAAATTCAAACAACTCGATGCTGACACTAAAAAATTAAAAATACAATACGAGGAATTTGCAAATAACTTAAGCAAGGAAAGGAAAGTTACTGCAAAAAGATTCTCAAAATTAGTCACTCAAGCTATGTCTGGTTTAGGTATGCCAGATGGTATATTTAAAATCGAGCTAGCTCCATCAAAGGAAATGACACAGCATGGTATAGATACTATTGATTTTTTAATCAGCGCTAATCCAGGACGAGAACCGCTATCCATTGCAAAGATTGCGTCAGGGGGTGAATTATCTCGAATGAGTTTAGCAATCCAAGTCATTGCAAGTGATGGCAGTAATATCCCAACGATGATCTTTGATGAAGTTGACAGCGGAGTTGGAGGAGCTGTTGCAGAAATGATTGGCATAAGATTAAGAGAACTCGGAAAAAAAAGACAAGTACTCTGTGTCACGCATCTCCCACAAGTAGCAAGTCAAGCCTCTTCGCATATGCGAATTAATAAAATGACAGACGGAAAATCCACAAAAATTCATGTAACAAAATTAAAGGAAGATTCGCGAATCGAAGAGATTGCACGCATGCTTGGGGGTATCGAAATGACAGAAAAGACAAGAGAACATGCGTCTGAAATGCTTTCAAAAAAAGATTATTTAAAAAAGAATTCTGATCTAAAATCAGTTAAATAAGATTTATTTCTTTGGCTTCACATAAAGAACAATATTTCTATCTATCAAGTCGTAACCATATTCACTAGCTACTTTTTCTTGAATGGCATCAATCTCTGCATTATTGAACTCAGTAACTTTGCCAGTCTCAACGCAGACCATATGATGGTGGGGACAATCATTTATCTCAAAAACAGAATGACCACCTTCAAAGTTATGTCTAATCACCAATCCAGCCGATTCAAATTGAGTTAATACTCTATAAACAGTTGCTAAACCAATGTCCTCATCTGCTTTTAATGTTTCCTTGTAGATATCTTCGGCACTCATATGCTTCTCGGGATTCTTCTCCAAGATTTCAAGAATCTTAAGCCGAGGCAAGGTAACCTTTAGGCCCGCTTTTTTTATTTCATTGCGTTGTCCCATAACATGTAAACCTTAATGTCTATTTCTCTCTAGTTCAAATCTATCTAAATTATTAAGTTATTATGAACTAAAACAATACGCCATCCAAATTTTCTCCCTAAAATAAGCCCACATACTAGTTTAATAAGTCCGAATAAGTTAATCTTCTTTTTATGAAACTCACAAAGCATTTAACTATCCTTTTTTTGATATTATTGACTCAAGCTTGTGTATATCAAGCAAATCTGGCGCAAGGGAATTTTGTTGATAAAGAAGATCTGGATCAAGTTGAAATCGGAATGACAAGAAATCAAGTTCGATTTCTCCTGGGAACACCAATGATTGATGACCCATTCCACGAAGATAGATGGGACTACATTTATTACTTAAAAATTGGTCGTGAAAAAGCGATTCTCAAAACCTGGGTTTCCATATTCTTTGAAAACGATACGGTTAGCGATATAAATAAGAATCAAAAACTCAATCCTAATTTATAACTTAATTCTCAAAACGTTAGTGGTATATTTCTTTGGCCCTCAAAACGAAAGCATCAACGAGCTTATCGCAAATATTCTCAAAGAAGGGACCTAACGATAAATCTAATAAGCTGCTTTTAAATTCAAATTTAAGTGTAAATTCTATTTTACTTCCTTCATTTTCAAGGTCAACAAATGTCCAACCACCTTCAAAATGACTAAATGGTCCTTCGCTCAAAGATAATTGTATAGTGTCGTATTGAGTTAGTTTGTTGGATGTTGTGAACTGAGATTGAATGCCATTTTTACTTAATGCAATCGTGGCAACAACATTCTGGTCACTCCTGTGATGTATCTCTGTATGTTTGCACCACGGCAAGAATTCAGGATAAGCATCTATATCATCGACCAATAAGAACATTTCTTTTGGTGAATATTGCACGTATGCGTTTCTTTTAATTTGACGCATACATCAACTCAAATAAACAAAGCTTAAATCCAACCTATTGCCTGTAAGAAGATTATTAGAATCGCAATTGGTGCAAAGTATTTCGCCAAGAATTGCCAAATCTTATATACCAAACCATGTCCATCAAGCTCCTCTGACGTGGAGTTCTGACTCATAATCCAGGCGGCAAAGATCGTAGTAAATACCGCACCCAAAGGAAGCATTACGTTACTGGTCAAGAAATCTACATTCTCGTATATCGTTCCCTTAAGAAAAATGAAATCTGATAGCGTGTTAAACGATAAAGCTGTTCCTAACCCAAAAAACCAAATCATAGAAGCAATTATCGCAGCCGACTGCTTTCTGTTAAATTTTGTGCTCTCAACCATCCAAGCAACAGCTGGCTCCATTAAACCTAGCGCAGAAGTCAGCGCAGCAAAAGACAATAAAACGAAGAAGATGGTAGATAAGAATGTTCCAGCTTGCATTTGACCAAATACAAGAGGTAAAGTTTTAAAGACCAAATCAGGCCCTTCCCCAGGATTCAAGCCGTTAGCAAAAACTAAAGGAAAAATTACTAATCCAGCCAACATCGCTATTCCAGTATCTGCAATAACTACAGATACAGTAGCATTAGTTATAGAGGTATCTTGAGGAAGATATGCACCATAAGCCATTATGGCACCCATGCCAATGCTCAAAGTAAAACAAGCTAATCCCATGGCGGTTAACACACCATCCCAGTTCAATGCGTCAAAATTTGGGGTAAACATAAATAAAACGCCTTGCATGAATGATCCAGAAGTTAAGGAGTAGAAAAACAAAACAAACAACAACATCAATAACGCAGGCATTAAGAATTTTACAGCTCTTTCAAGCCCCTTTACACCTTTCGCTATAATAAAATAATTAATACCCATAAAAATGGTATGCGCCAGTATTACGGCCACTGGATTACTAACAAATTCATCAAAAAGATTAGATATTGAAATTGCATCGGTTCCAATGAATTGACCAAAAAATGCTTTAGGTATATAAGTTAAAGTCCATCCAGCAATTACACTATAGTAAGACAATATCAATATCCCAGCAGTAACACCCATAACTCCAATCCACTTCCATTGTTGAGAATTACCTTCCTCCTCACCCAGAAGCTTCATCGTAGCCACAGGATTACGTCTACCTCTTCTACCGATTAATATCTCAGACATCATGACTGGCATCCCAATCAAAAAAATAAACAACAAATAGACCAAAACAAATGCCCCGCCTCCATTTTGACCTGCCATATATGGAAATTTCCAAATATTCCCCAAACCGACAGCAGAGCCAGTGACAGCCATGACAAAAGCCAGGCGGGAGGACCAATTACCATGTAATGATTGCCGTACTTCATTATGAGCGCTATCGTTATTTTGCATTGGTGTTCCTTATAATTTTCTAGGTAATCATGGATTCTGTATGAAATAAATCATGCTTACAACTCCAATTAGTCACATTTTTTTTATTATCAGCATATACTAAGCATATTGATATGAACAAAAAATCAAAACCCAAAAAAACCAATCCCCAAATAGCTCAAAATAAAAGAGCACGACATGATTATTTAATCCAAGAAACTTTCGAAGCTGGAATACAATTAGAAGGCTGGGAAGTCAAAAGCTTGCGTGAAGGTCGCTCACAACTTAAAGAAGGATATGTAAATATAAAAAAAGCCGAAGCATGGTTAGTTGGTGTAAATATTTCGCCACTTAATACAGTTGCATCTCACATTAAGACAGATCCAACAAGATCAAGAAAATTATTATTAAACAGATATGAACTGGATCGATTAATTGGATCTGTAGAACGTAAAGGTTTCTCGTTAATTCCAATGAAGCTATACTGGAAGCGCGGAAAAGTGAAGTTAGAGATAGGTCTTGGCAAAGGCAAACAAAAACATGATAAACGTCAAACACTAAAAGAAAAAGACTGGTCAAGACAAAAATCTAGGATGATTAAGAATATTAAATTATAAATATCAATACTTTAATAATAATTATTAAAGTATTTAATTACATAAAATATTCGAAAGAAATTGACATCTTAAGCGTCTAGATAATACATATAAATTTTTATACAGCTTATACACTTTTTGTTTTCCAGCTAAACACAGCTAAAATATTACTTTTATTAAATAAATTTTATTTCAGGGGGTGACATGGCTTCGACGTGGGTCGCGAAACTCTGAGTGCATGCCGAGGAACAGAATACCTCGTTAATCCATCTGTAAAAACTATAGTTGCCAACGAAGACAACTACGCACTAGCTGCTTAATAACCAGCTCAGCGCCTTCTGCCCGGTTAGTGCCTGTACGTCCGGATCACAGGAGTCA
>JAYZHY010000127.1:0-3645 GCA_036166115.1 Pseudomonadota bacterium
GGTCTTGATGAGTTAAAACCATTTGGGCTTATGCATAATGAATTTAGTGGTACTGAGTTAATGATTTCACGTACAGGATTTACTGGGGATTTAGGATACGAATTATGGATTAGTCCAGAAAAAGCCATAGAACTTTGGGATGCTTTATTTGAGGCTGGGAAATTTCATGGTATTCGGGCTATAGGCACTCATGCACTCGATCTTGCTCGAAAAGAAGCTGGTTATTTGGCACCCTTTGAAGATTTTTTGCCAGCTGAAACAACTGTCAGGCTTGGTAGAACAAGATCACCGCTCGAACTAGGAATGGAATGGCTGGTAGATTTTAACAAAGATAATTTCAATGGTCGTCGTGCACTAATAAAGGAAAAAGAACAAGGATCAGTTTGGCGTTTAGTGAAACTTGATATTGAGGGAAACAAAACAGCAGATCATTCGTATATTTATGCGCAAGAGAAAAACAACAAGTCTGAAATTGGGTTTATTACCTCAGCTGCTTGGTCTCCAATTTGCAAACAAAATATTGCCTTAGGAACAGTCCGCAGACCTTATGGAAAAGCAGGCGAAAATGTGTGGGTGGAAATTTATTATCAGCGTGAAATGCACTGGAATAGAGTCATGGCTAAAGCAGAAGTTATAGATAAACCATTCTGGTTTCCAGAAAGACGAGGAAAGACACCGCCAGCACCTTTCTAAACCATATTTTAAGTATTCCACGGCGGTAATAAAAATTGCAAAATAATTTAGATTCACTATTAAGACCAAAATCCATAGCAGTATTGGGTGCTTCCGAGAGGCAGGATTCTGTTGGTGAGTGGGCAATTATTAATCTCATCAAAGGTGGTTATAAAGGAAATATTTATCCAGTCAATCCTTCTTATAAAGCTATCCAAGGGAGAGCTTGTTTTCAAAGCATAAAAGATTTACCAGAAGTGCCCGATCTAGCTATCTTTGCTATTGGAGATCATCGCATAGAATCGGTTTTTGATGAAGTTATTGAAGCAAAAATTCCAGCAGCAGTCATTTTTTCGTCATTGATTATAGATGATGACTCAGAGCCCGTTTTAAGGGATCGTATTAAAAGTAAAATCAGCAATTCAAATATGTTAGTTTGCGGAGCTAACGGCATGGGGTTCTATAATATAAGAGATTCTGTTTGGGCTTGCGGCTTTGATAGTAATAATCATTATCCACCAGGAAATGTCAGTTTAATCAGTCATTCAGGTTCAGGCATGTCTGGGATTTTAGATTGCGAGGATCGCATACGGTTTAATTTTGCTGTTTCTACGGGCAATGAATTATCCGTAACCATGGATCAGTATTTAGATTTTGTGTTGGATCTACCGGAAACAAAAGTGATTGGCTTATTTATTGAGACTGCAAGAAACCCCGAAGGCTTTATTGCTGCTCTTAAAAAGGCCAGAGACAAGAAAATTCCAATAGTAGCTCTTAAAGTTGGTAAAACTGAGGAGTCTGCTAAGCTCGCAGTTTCACATTCGGGTGCAATTGCTGGAGATGACGATACATATGACGCGCTCTTTGATCGTTATGGCGTTCAAAGAGTTCGTGATACACAAGAATTAGTAGCCACGTTAATTTTATTTGCTGAATTTGGTGTTGTGGGTGATGGGCATTTAGTAACATTGCATGATTCTGGAGGTGAGAGGCAATTGCTTATTGATCTAGCCGATGAGGCAGATGTTCCGCTGACAAACTTAAATGAAAATACTGTGAAAGAATTAGAAAAAATCCTTGATCCTGAATTACCAGCAGTAAATCCTCTAGATGTATGGAGTCGTGGCGGACCAAATGCTAATAAACAATACTCAGAATGTGCGAGATTATTATTAGAGGATCCAAATGCAGCCATAGAAGCTTTAGTATTAAATCGGGCTCCAAAAGGAGAAATTTATTCCGATTATGTTGATCTTATGATTAAAACAAAAACCAAGACTGATAAACCTATTGTATTGGTGTCATCACATCAAGGAACTGGATCGGATGACATTGTTATTAACGAAACGCACAATGGATATCCAATTTTAGATGGAGTCACCACTGCATTAGTGGGGGTAAAAAAACTATTTTCTTATCGAGATTTCTTTAAAAGAGATAATTCATCAATCATTGATATAAATAAAGAAAAAATTAAACATTGGCAATCTATTATGCAAGGTAAAGTTGTATTGAGTGAGACTGAATCGCTGAATATGATTTCAGATTTCGGTATGCCGACTGTAGAACATGGCAGCGCTTCAGAAAAAAAGGATGTAATCAAGATAGCAGCTCAGATAGGTTATCCGGTTGTCTTAAAAACTGCTATGGAAAATATTTATCATAAATCAGATCAGGATGGCGTGATTCTTGACATCCAAAATGAAAAAGAATTAGTTACATCTTACGAAGAAATGAGCAGGAAAATTGGAAAAGATGTATTGGTTGCAAAAATGCAAGACAAAGGTCAGGAGATGATATTAGGTGCTAGGCGTGACCCTCAATTTGGTCCAGTCATAGTGATCGGCATAGGCGGAATTTATTCTGAGTTATTCAATGAGATGGTATTTGCAATCCCGCCATTTAATTCGAAGTATGCTATGCATGCAATGGAGAAACTCAAATTTCAGAAGATTGTCTCTGGTTATCGCGGAGGAAAAGCACTGGATATTGAATCGTTTTGTTATTGTGCAGAGAAATTCTCAAATATGATTTATGAGATGGGTGACGCGATAAGTGAATTTGATATTAACCCTTTGATTTTGAGTGCATCGGGTTGTGTTGCTGTAGATGCCTTAGCGGTTGGTGAGAAAAAGTAAAATTCAAAAAGAAATTTCCTTGCACTTTTATTATAAGTATTATTCTACCTAATAGTCTCTCGTTCAATTAATTCATCAATGACTTTAATTAGTTTTGGGTAACTTCCTGCTTCTCCAGCGCCAGTTCGATATTTTCCATTCACAACTATTGTAGGCGTTGCTGAAATACCATATCTTCTTGCAAGGTCATCCGCCATTATTAGTTTTTGTGCAACTTGGAAAGACTCAAATGTTTTTTTGAAGTCTTCTTCACTCACCCCAAAATCAGAAAATATCTTTTGAATGGCATTTGCTGATGACATGTAATTCTTTTTGTTATGCCATTCTTTAAAGATTCGAGCTCTAAACCCATCTGGATCCTTAAGTTTTCCGTTTTGGGTTAGAATTTCTTTTGTGTAGTATAAACGTCCATGCAATCTGAGAAGGTTATTCCATAATGCCGGCACTCTTACAAAACGAACATTTTCAGGCATGTCTTTTTTCCATTTATTAATGATTGGTTCAAATGTCATGCAATGAATACAGCCATAATAAAAGAATTCCGCTACTTCAACTTTATCTGGTCCGCCAATTGTCGGTTGTGTTGGCACCAATCGCATGAAATGCTCTGACTCTTGGAATTCCCAAGCTTGATTCTGAGAAATGTTTGCTTGAGCAAGTATTATGGGTTGTGAACCATCTTGTATCTCTTCTTCAGCATCAGATTCTTCTATCAAAAACGATTTTTCTTGTACAACAATTTCATTGCTTTCAATAAGAGGCTGATCATTTTATGACAAGGAATCATTCGAGATCGACGTATTTTCAGAAGTTGGTTCTTCATTGGACGAACAAC
>JAYZHY010000128.1:0-11329 GCA_036166115.1 Pseudomonadota bacterium
TTCTCTTTAATAATTAGATCAATATGCTCGGCATAGTTTTTCCAATCTGTTGCAATACAAAAAGTTCCGCCTTTGACTAATTTGTTGTGTATAAGATCACGAAATTTTCTTTGAAATAAACGACGCTTATGGTGTCTTTTTTTGGGCCATGGGTCAGGGAAATAGAGACTGACTTGATGTAGAGATTTGTCTTGTATTTGAAAAGTGATAACATCAATCGCATCCTGAGACATAATTTTTATATTATCTAAATTATTTTTTTCAATCTGAAGTAGGCAATGACCAATACCCGGCTCATGCACCTCTATACCGAGAAAATTTATATTTATATTTGAACACGCCTGCGAAACGAGTAGATCTCCATCACCAAACCCGATTTCCATATGCACTGGAAAATTATTATCAAATAAAGCATTTAGATTTAAAATATTGTCAGAATAATCGATACCGTATTTCGGCCACAGTTCTTTAATCGCAAAATTCTGACCTGGCGTTATCCTGCCTTTTCGTTTTACAAAACTTCTGATTGTTCGCACTTATTTAGGCCTACCTTTGTAAAAGCAATAGATGCCAATAGCTGCAAGAATATAAGCCGGCCAAGATAACAATCCTAATATGTATATTAATGCACTAGAAGTAATAGAGGTTATACCTATACCTAAGAAAAACATCTGATTCTTTTGCTCTAATAGTCGGTTTTGTATTTCCATTAGTCTTTTTTTATGTGCGTTATTTTCTGATGTTTGTTTAGTAAGTTGGTTTAAGATCTTAGGAAAGTCACGTGCAGTTTGTCTTAATAATGGAATATTTCTTTGAAAGTCTTTGAATACAGCTCTAATGCCGATTTGCTCATCCATCCAATTTTTTAATACAGGGTATGCCGTTTTCCAGAGATCCAATTCAGGGTATAATTCACGTCCCAACCCCTCAATATTGAATAATGTTTTTTGAAGTAGGATTAATTGAGGCTGTACTTCCATATTAAACTGTCTTGCTGTGTTAAATAGACTCATTAGTACGTTGGCAAAAGAGATTTCTGAGAGCGGTTTATTAAAAATCGGTTCGCACACAGTGCGCATAGCAATCTCAAGTTCATCAACTCTTGTATTAATTGGGACCCAGCCTGAGTCAATATGTAATTGTGCAATCTTTCGATAGTCAGCTTCAAAAAAAGCCAAGAAATTTTCAGCAAGGTAATATTGATCATCTTTTGTGAGTGTTCCAATGATTCCGAAATCAACAGCTGCGTATTTAGGATTTTCAGGATCATCAAGCTGAACAAAAATATTGCCAGGATGCATATCCGCGTGGAAGAAATTATGCCTAAAGACTTGAGTAAAAAATATCTCCACACCATTCTCAGCCAACACCTTGATGTTTGTTTTCTTTCTTTTTAGCGTCTTTATATCTCTTATGGGAGTTCCATGAATACGCTCTTGAACCAGAATATTCGCATGACAATAATCCCAATATATTTCAGGAACATAGAGTAAATTAGATTCTGAGAAATTTCTCTTTAATCTGACTGTATTAGCTGCTTCTCTTTTTAAATTCAGCTCGTTGGTTATAGTTTTTTCATATTCTCGAACTATTTCCACTGGCTTAATCTGAGAACTTTCGTTCCAGTATTTTTTTATTATCTTGGCAAGAATGTACAAAATTTCGATGTCACGTTCTATCAGTTTCCTCACATTTGGTCGCAATACTTTAATTATGACTTCAGTACCATCCATGAGTGCAGCACTGTGAACCTGAGCAATTGAAGCAGCTGCAAGCGGCTCACCATCAATTCTTGAAAAGATTTTTTTAAGTGGTTGGTTGTATGTTTTTTTTAATATCTGTAATGCCTCTTTCTTTGGAAAAGGAGGGACTTGGTCTTGTAATTTTACAAGTTCATCTGCAATTTCTTTTGGCAGAAGGTCTCGCCTAGTTGAAATTACTTGACCAAATTTTACGAAAATTGGGCCTAATTCTTCCAGTGCTTTTCTTAACCGTTTACCTAGAAGTGATTTTTTATCAATTTTCTTTGGGAAAAAAATAAATAAATATTTAAATGGTTTAAGGATATATGTCTTATCTATTAGTTCATCCAATCGGTAACTAACAAGAATTTTTTGGATGGCAAATAATCTGGCAAGATTTTTTATGTACGACATATTCTTATTCATTGTTTTGGAGTGTTTGTCTAATCCTAATTTCGATGCGTTCTATATCATCTCTTAGTGTGTTTACATCTTTTGTAAAATTGTTAAATTCATATTTACTGGGTAAGATTTTTCTTTCTTCCTGAAGAAATTCAGAAATATTTTCTTCCAGGATATTTTTTGATCTGCTTATCCATCGATTTGTTTTAGAGCTAAATTTTCCAATACAGTTTGCAGTGATATCACCAACAAAAAAAGATAATTCTTCCTCAAGGTCAGGTTTAATCAATCCCATTAGTTTTTGAAATTTTTGTCCAACACCGACATCTCCATCGAAATTTATTAAGCCGTCTCTTAATGCTTCTTCAGGATTATTTTTTAATAAACCAACAAAGGTTAATAAAGAACCGGTTATTTGAACATCGTGCTCATGGGGGGTTGGATGTATACAAAGTTCATTTGATAACATTATAAAATCAATATTATGAGCAGTGTTTTTAATTTGAATAGAGATAACCTTACCTTCAAGATCTTCGCTAAGTCTTAATGCGGGAGTTTTTTCTTGAATCTGTTTATTTATCGAAGCTAATAACGGCTTATAAATTTTACTCATCAGAATTTATACCCTTCATGCAAAGCCACGATTCCTCCACTAAGATTCTGGTAGCGGCACCTATCGAAATTTGCATCTTTCATCATCTTAAGTAATGTCTCTTGGTCTGGGTGCATGCGGATTGATTCAGCTAGATATTTGTAACTATTGGCATCTTTTGCAACTAATTCACCAAGAAATGGGAGAACTTTGAATGAATATATGTTGTACATTGGCTGAAGAATATTAATGGGTTTCGAGAACTCTAAGATTAACATTTTGCCACCAGGCTTTAGAGCTTCATACATTGATTTAAGCGCCAATTCCTTTTCAGTAAAATTTCTTAGCCCAAATGCGATCGTGATTAAATCAAAACTATTTTTTTTAAACGCTAGATCTTCAGCATTAACTTGGGCAATTGAAAGGTTTCCTGCTACTGCAGAATTCACGAGACGTGTCCGACCTTCCCTTAGCATGGATAAGTTTATATCTGCAAGAACAACATGTCCGCTTGAACCAACTTGGTTTGCAAAAACTTTAGCAAGATCTCCTGTTCCTCCTGCAAGATCGAGGACATTCTGACCATAACGAACACTAGCTTTTTCGATTGTGTGTTTCTTCCACAACCTATGCATGCCAACAGACATTAAGTCATTCATTAAGTCATATCGATGAGATACAGAATCAAAAACATCTTTAACATGCTCAGCTTTTTCTTCTCTGGCTACGGTTTTGTATCCAAAGTGAGTTGTTTTTTTATTCATTGATTACTCTTTTTGCGAACCTTATCGAGTATATCCAGAAGACTTAAGTTGGTCGAGATATGTCCGCCATAATTTTTCTTTATTTTTTCCTAATTCCTGAAGATATCTCCAGGTAAAAATACCTGTGTCATGCCCATCATCAAAAATTAATTTTATACCATAATTACCAACAGGTTTTATTGATTTAATTAAAACCTTTTTTTTATTTATCTGAAGTACTCCTTGATCTGGGCCATGCCCTTTAACTTCTGCTGATGGTGAATGCACTCTAAGGAATTCGAAAGAGAATTCTAATATTTCATTATTTAAGTATTGTACTGAAAGAAGTTTCGATTTTTTACGAAGTTTTATTTCTATTGGTACACTTTCCATGAAAATAGCTAAAAGTTATATTAATTTTATAAAATATAACGGCTCAGATCTTCATTCTTTGAAAGTTCGACTAAGTGTTTATTGACGTAGTTCTTATCTATTTTTATGTTGCTTCCTTCTATTTCTGATGCCTCAAAAGAAACTGTCTCTAACAAACGCTCCATGACAGTATGCAGTCTTCGGGCTCCTATATTTTCCGTATTTTCATTAACATGGAAAGCAACTTCAGCTAAGCGTTGAACGCCATCTTTTGTAAATTTTAGGTTAACCCCTTCTGTTTTAATTAAGGCGATATATTGGGTAGTTAAAGAGGCATCAGGTTCAGTTAAAATTCGAACAAAATCTTCAGTCTTAAGTGATTTTAGCTCTACTCTAATGGGAAAGCGCCCTTGAAGCTCGGGAATAAGGTCAGATGGTTTTGAAACATGAAATGCTCCAGATGCTATAAAGAGAATGTGATCAGTTTTAACCATACCGTATTTTGTATTTATGGTTGAGCCTTCTATGAGAGGCAGAAGATCTCTTTGTACTCCTTCTCTTGAGACATCTGCTCCTATACCTTCAGAACGCCTGGCAATTTTATCAATCTCATCAATGAAGACGATTCCTTGTTGTTCGACAGCATCAATTGCTTGTGATTTCAATTTTTCTTCATCAAGCATCTTTGCTGCTTCTTCGTTTGTTAAAATTTTCATCGCATCTTGTACTTTTAATTTGCGAGTTTTGGTTTTATTGCTTGAAAGATTTTGGAACATCCCTTGCAATTGGTTTGTCATTTCCTCCATGCCTGGTGGTGCCATTATTTCAATACCCACAGGGATGGCTTGAATTTCTAATTCAATTTCTTTTTCATTGAGTTTGCCTTCTCTGAGCATTTTTCTAAATTTTTGTCTTGTATCTTGCATTTTGCTGTCGTTGTTATTGGATAGATTCTCTGTATGTGGTGAAGGAGGTAATAAGGCATCAAGCACTCTTTCTTCTGCTGCATCTTCGGCTCGATGCTTGACTTTTTCTATTTCGGCTTCACGAGTAATTTTGACCGCAATATCAACAAGATCTCGGATAATAGTGTCTACTTCTCGTCCTACATAACCCACTTCAGTGAATTTTGTGGCCTCAACTTTTAAAAAAGGTGCTTTCGCTAATTTAGCAAGTCGTCGAGATATTTCTGTTTTTCCAATTCCGGTTGCCCCAATCATAAGTATATTTTTTGGTGTAATTTCGCCTCTAAGTGGTTCATCCACATTGGTTCTTCTCCAGCGATTTCTCAATGCAATAGCAACAGCTCGCTTGGCTTCATTTTGACCGATAATATGATTATCAAGTTCCTGAACAATTTCTCTTGGTGTCATTTGTGACATAATTTAGTTCCGTTTTTATTATTTTTTTGGTAATTCTTCTACGATTACATTGTTATTGGTGTATACACAGATTTCACTTGCGATTTTAAGCGCTTCTTTTGCTATTTTAACGGCATCCAATTTTGTATTTTTCATTAAGGCAAGGGCAGATGCTTGTGCAAAAGCGCCTCCTGAACCGATAGCCATGATGTCATTTTCAGGTTCTATTACATCTCCATTTCCAGAAATTATAAAAGAGCTTTCATCATCTGCAACGCAAAGTAAGGCTTCTAAGCGTCGCAGACGACGGTCTGTGCGCCACTCTTTAGCGAGTTCAATAGCTGCCCTAGTTAAATTTCCATATTGTTCCATTTTGCCCTCAAAGAGTTCAAATAAAGTAAAGGCATCGGCTGTACCTCCAGCAAATCCGGCTATTACTTTTCCTGAGGCCAAGGTCCTAATCTTTTTTGCGTTGCCTTTCATAATGGTGTTACCCAGGCTTACTTGACCGTCTCCGGCGATAGCAACTTTATTATTACGACGAACAGAAACAATTGTTGTGCCACGAAATTGATCCATTTTTTTCCCCAGTTTTATTAATTTCTCAGTTGTTATTATCAAAAATACTCTATTTTATTTTTTCCGCTTAGTTCGTGCTCGCGGATGTGTTTGATCATATATTTGGGCGAGGTGCTGAAAATCAAGGTGTGTGTATATTTGAGTTGTACTAATGTTCGCGTGACCCAGAAGTTCTTGTACGCCTCTGAGATCTTGGCTTGACTCAAGCAGGTGAGTAGCGAAAGAGTGCCGCAACATATGCGGGTATATTTTTGTAGATATACCTTGTTGTTTTGCCCAGTAATCTAATCGTGATTGAACCGAGCGGGCACTGAGACGGGAGCCATGCTTGCTTATAAACAATGCATCGCTATCTGAATGCTTTATGCTGTTTTTTGATTGAAGCCATTTTTTCAGTGCCTTGATAGCATAGCGTCCTATTGGAATAACGCGTTCTTTGTTACCTTTACCTAATACATTAACAGTTGCATCTGATAGATCTATATCAGTTATATTAAGATTAATTAATTCAGATAATCTTAAACCTGAGGAATACATTAATTCTAAGATAGCTTTATCTCTATCTGGGATAAAGCCATCTTTTTTTATATCTAGTAACTTCATCATGTTGTCTGCATCAAGATTTTCAGGTAATCTCTTTTTCGATTTTGGGGGCCGGATTGATTGTGCAGGGTTATTCTTTAATTCTTTTTCTTTAATTAGATAACGAAAGAAAGATCTAATTGATGAAAGGTTTCGTTGTATTGATTTAGCATCTAACCCCGTTCTGTGTTTTAAGGCACTGTATGCTCGAACATGCTCTGCATCAATTTTCTTCCATGAAGAGATGTTGTTATCTTCGCAATAAATCAGAAAAGATATTAAATCACGATGATAATTTTTACATGTATGTGGCGAGAGCCTTCGTTGAATTTCTAAATATTTTACAAAACTGTCTATCCATTCCTTCTGTTTGTGGCTTTTTTTAGGCATGACAGAATTATATTTTTTTCACTTTGGAAGGTATCTTGTTATGGCATGCGAAATTAATGCACCGATTAATGCTAGGTAATCCATGCTCATGGAAGGATTGAAGCGATTCTCATCATTACTGCCAATCGCCAGGAAACCAATTTGATTTTTAGAATTTAGAGGTATCAAAGCACAAGACTTGATTGATTTTGAATTTTTAAATAAGAATTCATGTTGCTCATCTCTCAATTTATTGCAGCGTGGCTGGTTATTTCTTATGAATGACTGAAATGATTTAAGAGATTTATCTTTCTTATTCACAAAAGTTACAAAGTTATGTTTTTTAAGATTGAGATTCTTATATAAAATAAATGTGCAACTTTGTATCTTGAAGTCATCGTTAAGAGATTTGTTGCAGGCATTCAATGTTGAGGATAGGTCCTCGGCGGCAATGAGTTTAATTGTTAGAGTTTGAATTTTCTTAGTTAATAGATCGTTTGCCGCTGCAGTTTCGATAAACCCATTTAATTGGCTCTTTAATTCTTTATTTTCATTTCTTAGAATTACTATTTGTTGCTCAACCAGCGAGATACTGCCTTTATTAGAGTGAGGAATATTTAGTTTAATCAATAATTGATCTTTGCCTACAAAAAAATCTGGATTTTTTTTTAAAAATTCTTGAATTTGCTTTTCATTTATATTCTTGTTTTTTGACATATTTTTGTAACTTTCTCTTTTATTGGTAATTTTGCCTTGCAAACTACTTAAAATAATTTAAGTTTTTTTATTGAGAAAGGATCTCTCGGATTCCTTTTTCTGCGTCTGGGTATCGAAGCTTTTCAAGCAAATCTTTACGCATCTTTTTTGTGTCTATTCGTCGCGATTCTTCTAGAAATGTCAGTCTTTTTTTATTCCAAGTCTTCTTGGCTTCATTTTTTGAAATTTCAGTTGGCATATTAAGTTTCATTTGATGACAAATTGTTTTAACAAACCATGATTGACTCCTGTGATCTCCATCCGAAATATTATATATTCCTTTTATCTTGCTTTTTGTCAAAGCATTAACACAGCAGGACGTGAGGTCTTCAATGTGAATACGGTTACTAGGTTTTGCTTCATCTCTTTTTATAATAGTTAATCCTTTCTTAATTTTATCCACCCCCAAACGTCCAGGACCATATATACCGGTAACCCTGAGAATAATTAACTCAATAACTTTTTCATCGCACCAATCTTTAAGGAGTTTTTCTGATTGCAATCTTTTTGTTGCTCTTTTTGTTTTTGGTGTGGGAGTAACAAACTCATCTGTTAAAGCACCTTGACGATTTCCGTAAACACCACTACTGCTGATATAGACAATTCTTTTCGGTAGTGAAGTGATTGCTTTTAAGAAGTTTTTCAATCTAAAGTCCTTATCTTCATTAGGATTTGGCGGTATGGTATATAGAATAGAAAATGGTTTTGGAACCTCAATTTTATCTATTGGTGTATCTAAATCAATTAACAAAGAGTGACAATTTATTGAAGTATTCTTTGAGCGACTTAGGCAGACTGTTCTTTCTGGTGGTAATTCCTTTGTTACAGATAATCCTGTGTACCCTGTACCTGCTATAAAAAAATTCATTTTTTCATTCGTTTGATTCATTTTTTATCTTAATTTTAAGTCCTTTTCGATATGTTTCGCACGCGGAATCAATTTTACCAAAATGGAAAAGAATTTCGCCTAGAATGAAAAAATTTTCTGTTGACGGGTTTGCGTTTATCGCTTCTTCGATAAAATCTTTTGCCTGGTCCCATAATTTATCTTTTTTGCAAATTTTGGCTGCTGATGTTAAAAGTTCTGGTTGATTTCCATAATTCTTTATCCATTGATTTATTTTCTTCAGAGGTTTCTGTGGGTCACTATGATTTATTTTTAGATAGGTTTTGATCAATGCTTCTGAATAATTTTTTTTCATGTAAGAGAGAATTTCTTTTTCACTAATATCTTCGAGATTTTGATTAATAAGTCTTAAACAGAAGGTATTTAAAAGCGTGGGGTTCTTTTTTAGGTTTTTTGGTGTATCTTTCCAAAGTGTTTTTAGTGTTTCTTCTCCGCTGCTGTTATTAATAAGTTTATCAAAGGTCTTTAGCTCTAACTCATCGAGTTCTTTCTCACTTAAACGGCTATTTTTTTTCAGAAGGGGTAAGGTTTCTGATAGTTTTTCCCATTCTTCGAATCTTATATAAAGATCTTTGAGTAATTCAAAAGCAGTTATATTGTCATTATTTTTCTCTGCCATCTTTCCAAGAGTTGCTCTTGCATCCTCATATTTTTTATCTCTTATTTGCAATTTTCCCTGTGTTAAGAGAATGATATCTTCTGCATAAGCATATTCCTCAAATGCTTTTTTGATCCATTCGTCTCGGCGCTTATGGTTTTTTTGGGCATCTGCTGACAGAGCGACTTGTATATAAGCTAAAACTGGAGTACTGCAATTTTTTAGTGCCTTGGATGCAATTTTTTCAGCATCTGAAAATTTTCCCTGAGCCATCTTCAAAAAACTTTCTTCAAGAAGTTGATTTGCTTTTTTTTGCTTGTGTGCTTGGGCTTTTTTAATAATCAATTTAGGTGAGCGCAGTATTTTTTTAATTGCAGTTAATAGCAAAATAATCAAAACAAAAGAAACAATAAAAACGATGAGCGACATTTCAACTACGTAATCATGAAAGTGGATGGCTACATAACCAGGATCTTTAACCAGTATTTGTGTCATGAATGCACTAAATAAGATGGTTAGTACAACGTATAATCCAAATTTCATTATTTAAGGCTTCACTGTTGAATATTTTCGTTAATTGATAGCTGGTATTTTTCGAGCAAACGAAGAGCATTTGAAGTATGCCCTTGAATTGTATTCTCATGTTCTACCTGCCGTTCAAAGTAGGTGAGCATTTCCTTGGTATCTTTATCTTCTTGATCATAGTATTTTTTTAGCCAAGTTATAATATTTATTATTGTTTCTTGGTAGATTAACTTATTTTTTATAATTAGAGCTAATTTAGCATCATCGAGTAATTTTTTTAATTGGATAGAGATAAAGTTATTACTCATTTGAAGCTCTTTGTAAGAATTAATTTGTTCATTTCTTCTAATGCTTATAATTTCTTTAAATGCTTTCTTTGCAGAAGCCCAGGCTTGGAACTGAATTGGATCGTTATCTTTTATCGATTGTTCTTTAGTATTAAGAGAAATTTTGATTTCAAGAAAATCAATTTTTTCAATATATTGATCAATTACATCAATCAGATTTTCTGAATCATAGACTTTTATGTTATTTAGGGTTTTGATTTCATCTTCTACCGCTTGTTTTACATTATTTAAATTTGGGTTATTGGTTTCTTTGAGGCTACTCATTGCAAGATTTAAGGCTTGAATACTTTTTTCAATATCACCAGTTAGCGTATATTGAGAATTTGCGATTTTTAATAAATATTCTATTTCAGAAATAAGCCATGCTTGTTTAGCGTCTTTGGAGTCGTTTTGATAAAGTTCTTGGCTGTTATTGGTTTTATTTATTAATGATTGAATTAAGTTAGTATGAATATCTTGCTCTTCTTTGATTTGAATCATTTTTGAATTTATGTCATCTGTAATCACTTTCTGGTTTTTTCTTTCTTTTTCTAAAAGCTCAGTAAATTCAATATATTGCGATCCTCTGATTTCTTCTACATTGTTATAGTTTTTAATAAAATAAAGGTATAAGGCACCAATAAAAATAATGGAAATTGTGAATAAGGTGGCTACAATAATCCACGATTGATTCCTTTTTTGAATGTTATTATTCAGGGGTTTTTCGGTCATCTTATCTTTCATTGTAACTACGCTTTCTTATATTATTTTTTAGTGCCTCTATTATGGCATGCTCTCTCGGATCATTTGTAATAATGCATTGCTCGTTATGTATTGTTTTGTTTATCTTATCGGCTATACGTTTACTTGGAACTATGAATCTTATTCTTTTTGAAAATGGTAATTGACTGGGTTGTAAAATTGTCATTAGGTTTTGAAAAGTCTCAACACTCAATATCAACACAAAATCAATTTCATCCCTATTTAACTTTCCTTTTAGGTTATTTATTTCACTTTGTTGAGATTTATGAAACTCTTTTCTGTAAGTAATTAGATATTGAACTTTAGCCCCTCTTTTACAAAGCTCTCTTTTTAACAGCTCTCTTCCTGAATCACCTCGAACTATAGTAATGGTTTTGTTGTTTACATTAGACAATACTTCACTATTGAGTAGATTTTCACTGCTAAAGTCTTGTTCAGGCGAATAGTCGACTTTTAATCCTTGAGAGCTTAGAAAAGAGTTTGTGATGGGCCCCATGGCAATGATTTTACAGCTTGAAAGATCAAGATGATCGAGCCCGTTTATTGCTGCGTTCTTACTGATGAAAATTATGATGTCTGCAGTAAGAAGTTTCTGACTAGCTTGATTTATGCTTTTGGGCTTTAGGGGAGTAATATTCATGACAGGGAATAGAATAGCTTTTCCGCCTAGTTTTTTAATGTCTTTTTCTAATTTTTGGTTTTTTTCAAAAGGG
>JAYZHY010000129.1:0-12421 GCA_036166115.1 Pseudomonadota bacterium
GGTTCCGTGCCCGATAAATGTACTCCAATTCGGACTTATTTTTCTCTCTTCAATAGCTTTATAATGTTCATCAATTGGAAAAGGTGAAGCTCCATCATTGCCTTCAGTAAGTGTTGTAACACCTTGCAATAAAGAGCTTTCAGCATTCGGAACCTCGAATATCCCTCTTAAGGCATGCGTATGCGGATCAATAAATCCTGGGGCAACAATGAGTCCATTCGCATCAATAGTTCGCTGAGCTTTTCCAGAAGATAAATCTCCAACACGAACTATACGTTGCCCTTTTACGGCCACATCAGCGTAATACCAGGGATTTCCTGAACCATCAATAACTTTCCCGTTACTGATAATGACATCATAAATTTCTTGATCATTGGCAATGGTTAATCCAAATAGACCAAAAACAGAAAATAATCCGAGAGTTTTAGAAAAATTTTTCATAGTGCTGGTATTCAAGTATTGCATTTTGTTCTCACTGTTCTTTGCTTCTGCAAAATATACTTTATATGATTGCTCAATAATAACGATTTATGCTTATAATTATTACAAATAAAATTTATGAAGATTAACCTAAAATCAATATTACCAATAATCGTCTTAGCGATTGTAGGCTTTGACAACAATGAGCTAGAAGATAACTTCGTCCTCATACCAGCAGGTATGGTTGATGCAGGTTCCAATGAGGGCCTCCCTTCTGAACGACCAGTAACAAGGCACACTGTGAATGCATTCTACCTGTCTTCTCATCCAGTTACCGTTAAACAATACAAGGAATTCATAAATGCCACCAATTATGTAACCGAAGCCGAGAAATTTGGCAATTCAGGTGTCTTCTCATTTGAAAAACAACAGTGGTATCTTCAGGATGGTGCTTACTGGGAATATCCATCGGGACCAGATCAAGATAGAGCGGTGGATGACCACCCGGTTACTCAGGTTTCATGGAATGATGCCATCGCCTACGCAAACTGGAAAGGAGAAAGATTGCCTACGGAAGTTGAATGGGAGCATGCCGCGAGGAACGGTTCTAACAGCCGTATGAAGTACCCTTGGGGTGATAAAATTAAAATTAACGACAAACACAGAGCAAATGTTTGGCAAGGTGTCTTTCCCTTATTAAATACCAACGAAGATGGTTTTATGACAACTTCCTCTGTGATGCAGTTTCCTCCTTCCCCAATAGGGCTCTATGATATGGCAGGCAACGTCTGGGAGTGGACCGATTCTGAATATAAAGAAGAGAATGTCTCTGAAATGAAGACCATAAAAGGTGGTTCATTTCTCTGTGATCCTGATTTTTGTCATGGGTTTCGAGTTTCCTCTAGAATGGGAACGTCCCCAGAAACGAGTCTAATGCATACTGGATTCAGAACAGTAAGAAATTAAAGAATCATTCATACCACTTATACCAATAAGGTTTTTGGTTAATTTTTTCTTTTATCCTTTGTCTTATAATCTCTATATCTTTTGGGTTTGGAGACCAATCTTTATAAAAGTTTTTCGGAAATTGATTTTTCTTGAATTTTCTATCGGGATTGGATTTCATTCCCCTGCGTTTCATTTCCTGAACAAGCAACTTATATCTTTTGTGAAGATACATTCCCTTATTATAAAAAAATTTAACGTGCCCGGTATTTAGAGTAAATGTTTGCGGAAGATTTCTTTTTACATCTTCCCAATGTTTAGATTTAATGCTTCTTTGTAATGCGGAACCAACCATGAATATTTCTCTGTATTCAGCGACCAGATGTTGGTTTGATAGTTCTGAAGGATCTACTAAGTTAATTCTTGTCATTGAAAAAATTGTTGAATTGCTATTTTTTTAAAGCAAGAAAACGCCTAAATCTATCATTAAATATAGATTTGCAAAAAACCCAATCGCCCAAAAAATACTTCTAATGCTTGGATTTTTGTCTGTTGCTATAAAATAGTATAAAAACATATGAATGATCCTGGATATCGCATAAATCCATACAATTACATTTAATGTTTCTGCATCATATCCGATTAATATAGCAATCAGTGCCATACCAAACATTGGCACTATGTTCTCCATGGAATTCCAGAATGCTCTGTAACTTCTAAATAAAAAAGACTCCTGTCCCAAAGAAGAATCCATAACACCAACTTTGTAGCCTTTATGTCTTCTGTGACTGCGAATTAATACAATCGCTTGGATAATTATGGTACTTAAGATTAACCATAAACCGATAAAAACAGATGCATATACTTCCATAATTATTTCCCTGTGTTTTTTGAGTTAGTCTTTCTTTGTTTTCGTTTTCGGATTTTTTCCTACAGCAATACCAAGCACTAAACCAACAGCAAAACTTGTTCCATCCAAAATATTACCCTCTGTAAGAACTTTTAGGATTTATAGAATTCTTTCATAGTATTAGTTATATTAGAAGTAGAAATTTTATTAGCATTTAATGTAAAGGATCTTTTCCAAATGAATAATATCAACCGCCTCAAAAAATTTATTTACGCCCTATCGATAGCATCTTTTTTTTGCTTCTCAACGTATGCACAAGAATCCAAACAAGAAGCACCAATAGTACAACCAGGAGCTCCAGGTGAAGAAACCAAAGACATTGATCCTGAAACAGCCTCAAATATAGCTGATACCAGTTACACTCCCGATGACGTAAATTTCTTGCAAGGCATGATAATTCATCATCATCAGGCAATGGTTATGTCGAATTGGGCCGATCAAAGAACCAATTCAAAATCAATTCTCGATTTAGCAGGAAGAATTACAGTCACGCAAGACGATGAGATTGATTTCATGCGAAACTGGCTTCTCGACCGCGATGAAGATGCCCCGGACCCTAAAGCAATGATGAGCATGGATTCACATCATAATATGATGGGCATGGCCACCCCTGAACAATTGGATCAACTTGAAAAGACTAAAAGTACTGACTTTGACAGACTCTTTCTTAAGCTGATGATCAATCATCATGACGGAGCCATAAAAATGGTTGAAGAGTTGAGAAAACAGAGAGGATCAGCCTATGATCCAATCCTCAATGAATTTGCCTCTGATGTTGTAAACGATCAAGCAGTAGAGATAGAAAGAATGAATATCTTACTAGTTGGATTGTCAGATGATCCAAGAGCCGGACTTAGTGCAGGCCTTTATGACGCAGGTGAAGCCATAATGAATTTAGAATTAGTGACTTCATTAAGTAAACCGGTTGGTTTCTATGACCCAGCCAACCCTTCCGAGCGTTATGAAGGAAAGACCGAAGACGAAGATAAAGAAAAAGAAGAAGATAAAAAAGCTAAATCAACGGAAGCGGCCGCTAAAGATACGAGAAGTCCGATGCTTAGTTTTTCTAATACAGACATAGCATTTAGAGACGATATATTGATCGCTGGAAGTTACCACGGATTCAATATGTATAGAATGTATGAAGGAGGGATACCGTCTTTAGTCTCGTCAATAATATGCCCAGGTGGCCAAGGTGATGTCTCTGTTGTTGGAAACCTACTTATACTGTCTGTTGAAGAAACACGAGGGAGGGTAGATTGTGGATTACAAGGAGCAGGAAGTGAACCCACCCCTGATAGGTTCCGTGGAATAAGAATATTTGATATTTCTGATTTAAGGCGACCACGACAGGTAGGGGTTGTTCAAACATGCCGTGGATCACACACACATTCTGTGGTTTCAGGTCCAGAACCAGATGGAAAGATCATTGTCTATAACTCAGGAACTTCAAGCGTTAGAGATACTGAAGAACTTGAAAATTGCATAGGAGATATTGCTGGTGATAATCGCACTGCGCTTTTTCGAATCGATGTAATTGAGATCCCAGTAGATGATCCATCTAAATCAAAGATAGTTAAAAGTCCAACGGTATTTGCTGACCCAGAAACAGGGGCTCTAGGTGGATTATGGACAGGTGGTGATCATGGAGACGACACCCAAACAACACGCGTAACAGAGGAATGCCACGATATAACTGTATTCCCTTCTGCAAATCTGGCAGCTGGGGCATGTTCTGGTAATGGTATTCTTTTCGATATTACTGACCCTTATGATCCAAAAAGACTAGATGTTGTCAGTGATTCTGGATTTGCCTACTGGCACTCAGCCACATTTAATAATGACGGCACTAAAGTAATTTTTACAGATGAATGGGGCGGTGGAGGCAGAGCGCGCTGCAGAGCTTGGGACCCTTTGACTTGGGGTGCTGATGCTATTTATGACATCGTTAACGGGAAACTTGAATATAAAAGCCACTATAAAATGCCGGCGCCACAGTTAGAGACAGAAAATTGTGTAGCCCATAATGGTTCTATTGTTCCTATCCCAGGTCGAGATATTTTTGTACAAGCATGGTACCAAGGTGGAATCTCTTTAATAGATTTTACTGACTCTTCAAACCCTATCGAAATAGCCTATTTCGATAGAGGTCCAATTGATGGAGATCAATTGGTTACAGGTGGTTATTGGTCTGTGTATTATTACGAAGGTTATATATATGCCACAGAAATAATACGTGGCTTAGATGTTTTCAAACTGGTTCCAAGTGAATTTATTAGCGAACAGGAAATTGCAGCTGCAACTAAAGCTTATCCGGCACAAGGATATGAGAGAGTATTTAATCCTCAGCAACAAGTTCCAATGGCATGGCCAGAAGAAACTTTAAGAAGCTTGAGAGAATAACTTTAGTATAGAAACACTCTATCGGTTGATATTTTGAAAATCATCAAAGTAGAAATACCTTGTTCCATCGCTCCATTCAGCATTAGCCATGGAATAAGCAACGTTGTCAGCTTTTATGCTTCGGTATCTTCTAAGAGAACCAATTAAGAAATTATTTACGAATAATGAAAGGTATTCTCCAATTTTTTCGAAATTTCGTGATTCATCTCTTTGGCCAATTAACAAACTGGGACGGAAAATATTAATACTCAAAAAGTCTAAATCTTTAATTGCGTTTTCAACCTGACCTTTTGTTCTTAAATAAAAGTTCCTTACAGCTGAATCAGCACCTACAGAAGAAATCAAGCTGACTCTCGTTGCTCCAGATTCTTTAGCTTTTTTAGCTAAAGCAACACAATACTCAAGATCTACCTTTTTAAATTCTCGTTGACTGCCAGCTTTTTTGATAGTTGTACCAAGACATATATACACATGATCGCAGACAGGAAAACTTCCATTTACTATAAAATGATTAAAATCAATAACAAGAACATTGATATTACTGGGTATCCCTTGTATTGGTCTTCGGCTAACAGCAATAACCTCATCTCCCTTTTTGTCTAATTCGAAGAGTAATTTTTTGCCGATAAGACCGGTTGAGCCGATTACTAATGAAATATTTTTCATGCTTATAGTTTAACTTATTAGAAACGTTATAACTCTATTCTTTATAGTACAGAGTGTTGTAAAATCAATTTCTCATGACTACGTTTGATAAAATTAATCCAACTGACATAGAAGATTTTCTTCAATCCTGGAAGGCAGGATTGATTGATATTGGTTCAACGTATCGAGAGGATCGTAATTATAGAGAAAAGGCCGAAAAATTCATCAAAAGACATTATGCCTTTGAGGATGGAGGTGTTTTGTTTAAGCCAACTTACACCAGTGAAGTTATTTTTAGAAATAACATAGAGGATGCATTATCCTATTTTGTATCCGGGAAAATTTCGGAAGATTCTGGTTTTGCTATAAAGCCATGGGAAAAAATCAGCGTATCAGATGTTAACGTCCTTACAGAAGATAATCTTTGCGCAGTGATGGGGGTTCTTAACTTAAAGTCATTAGACTCTACCATTGAAACGAAAATTGCTTTTACATTTATTTTGGTGAAGGTTAAAGGTGAAATAAAAATTAAGATTCATCATTCTTCTGCGTTAAATTGATAAATCTGTTCGTAGTTTACTTTTCTACTCAATCATTACCTATTATGGACAATATCATGCCCAAAACTGATACCGAGAATGCTAATATTATTGAAAATAATATATTTTGATCGATAACTGTCACAGATTCTAGGCTAACAAAAAGAGCCATATACATTACACCTGAAGAGAATGCCCATCCGACTAATAAGAACATTTTTTGCATCTTATCTTTAAAAAAGAAAACTGCTAAAAGCAAGATTACAACAATTATATAATCAACCAACCAAAGGGGTGCATATTGCCAATCACCCCAATTTAAAAACGCTTCAACAATGCCAAGTACAATAGAATAAATTGACGCAAGTATTAAATTTATTTTTTTGATCATTTCATACAAGTTAAATTTTTTTAATTCTGGGATCAATGCCTTCTTCTTCTGCTAAGTTCAGCGCCTTTGAATTTAACGCATATAATTCTTTAATTCTTAACCCATTTGTAGAAATGGCTGGAATGCCTTTTTTTCTCATTCCTTTGTGCCTTGCAAAAACAGCTCTTTTTTTGCTGACTTGGTGTGGCTGAAACTCACTAATTTCGTGGATTTCCAATTCATCACCTATCTTTATATATCCAGATCGTGCTGCATCATTAAGCAGCTCTAAACCTTTTTTTGTTCTTATTATTGCTGCGTTAAAGCCCTCATCTTCGCCTTTTGGGGACCCTCCTTTCCAAGTATCCAGTGCGGCAATATCAGAGCTATCACCAATTGCATCTGGGCAAATTTTACATCTAAATGGAATTCTCCAGGTGGATTCTTCGCCCCAAAAGCGATTGTATTCCATATCATATTCTCTTCCATTTTTTGTTTTGATATACATTTTTCCAGGATTTCCAAATCCTCTGTACCTAAAAGTAGAAAGTTCCTCCTCTTTGACATTAAAACTTTCAATAAAATCTTCCGATTTTGTAAACTCTGCAAATCCTCCGCAGACTAAGGTTAGTAGATATTTGCACAGTTCATTAACTCTATTATCTATTTTTGATAATTGTCGAATGGCGCTAATGTCACAAGGCTTTCCAACAAAAGCAAAAGGCTCATTTAAGTCTAAAGCCTCTTGAAATCTGTCTAATGGTGACGCAGGACCATATCTTGATCGACTTTCGCCACTAACCAGTTCGCTTTTTTTGTGACTGAACTTAGACACATTCCTCATTGGTTTTTCTGGATCCGAGTCGGTATGTAAAATAAACTTTACTTTTTTAGATTCCAATAAATATATTGATAAACCATTGAGTAAGCCCCCTGTTGAGCTTTCAAATCTTATTCTCTTATCCGTGGACCAAACATAACAAAGATATAAATAATAACCCCATACCAAATCATGTTTTGCATTGGGTTCAACCAACTCTTGAGGAAGTCCTTCTACTATAACTCCCGGACAAATTTTAAGTATTTTTTGAAATATTTCAGGCGTTATCTTGTTAACTTCTCTAGGCTCTAATCTCCCTTTTTTCGACATAGATATTATAAGATTATCTTGTCCAGCAATACTTTGGCATAGGCCGCAACCAATACAAAGTCCGTTATCTACAATATCGCTTAACTGATTTATCTGTGTAGGATTTTGTCTGATGCTGCTAACTTTTCTCATAATTACTTTCTTGCCATCAGTGGTGAAATTAAAATTTACAGAATTAGAGGTAAACACTACATATTTATATATTTTCCAGTGAATGATTGGACATTAGTTCAAGATTTTTATCCTCCACAAGATATACTTGTTCGAGTTTGACGCCCTCTTTACCACCTACTTTTCCAATGTAGGTTTCAACTGTAATTGTCATATTTTTTTCAAAAAATCCTTCTCGTTGCCCACCATCAGTTGGGTATTTTATAAAAGGCCACTCATCACATAAGCCTATACCATGAATCATGCAAGAATAACGATTGTCATAATAATCATTGGGAAGTACCCAAGCTTTTTCAGTAAATTCTTTAAAAGACATACCTGGCTTAATCAGTTCCGCATTGTGATTAATATGTTCTACTGCCATTTGGTACAATTTTTTTTGTTCAAGATTAAAATTATTGCCTTCAACAAAGGTTCTTGAAATATCCGCACAATATCCATATGGGCCAACCATATCGGTATCAAAAGAAACCATTTCTCCTTTTTGAATAATTTTATTGCTGCATTCCTGCATCCAAGGATTAGTTCTTTCTCCAGATGATAAAAGCCTGCATTCAATCCATTCTCCTCCATGCTCAATGTTTGTTTTATGCAAGATCGACCATAGTTCATTTTCAGTCATTCCTGCCTGCAGTTCATTCCGCATCTTAGATATTGCAATTTCAGCAACCTCAATAGCTGCTCTCATGCATTGCAATTCATCAGGAGATTTAATAACACGCGCTTGCTCTAGAATTGATTTAGCATCCACTACCGACAATCCAATTTTATTCAGTTTTGCTACTGCAGGGCCATTAATGACATCAATCGCTATTCGTTTTCTATTTTTACAGTATGCGTTTGTAATATCTTCAATTTCTTGAGCCCATTTTTTTAACTCTATTTCTGCTTGATCTCCATGGCTAAAATAATCCCAAGTTATTCCCGGTCTAATTTCATCTATTAAATCTAAGTGACTAGAGAATTTTTCACAGTTAAAGTATTCATAAAGTATTGTTGGGCCATCTATTGGAATAAAGCAGTAGCGGGTAAGATTATGCATATTGTGGATACTCATGTTTGTAGAATCCAGTGCATATCGAATATTAACTGGATCAAACAACAAGCATGCCTCAAGATCTTGTCGCTCTAACTCCTTTCTTACTCTATTTAATCTGTAGGATCTTAATTTATCAAAATTGATTTTATCCTCATGAAGTCTTTTTTTTGAGGTAAAATTTGGTCTGTCACCAATGTCAGGTAATATTTTTCTATCAAAATTCATGCATAAAACCTGGAATTAAATGAACTCCAATAAGATTATTACTCTTGATTCAAGCATCCGTTATATCAAATATCCTAATAGTTGGACCTTCAGCACACATTGATGTAATAGCATCAACTGTTCCATCTTCCGTTCTAAAGGCAAGATATTTCTCATAATGCTCTTTGGAATCCCAAACCTCAGTCAATACGTAATTGTTTTGGTTTTCGACATTTAAGGTTAAGTTAATTCCTTGACAACCATCGTATGCACGGGTGACTTGAAATGCACCTTCACAAATTTGAGTAAATTCATCTACTAAACCCTCTTTTAATACGCCTTCTAGTAATACACTTACAGTCATTTGTCTCTCCTTTTATTAAAAAATTTTAGGTATTAATTTAGGGGTATTTTCTTTGTAATTATTATATGCATCTAAATGCCCCCATTTTTCATTCCCTCTTGCTTCCAATATTCTTATTCCACTTATGTAATTAAGCAATAGATAGGTAAATATTGGTGAGAAAATTGCTAGATAGTTGATGCCACTAAAAGAAGAGATACTCATAACTGTAATACCTAACCACAAGATAATTTCGCCAAAATAGTTTGGATGCCTTGATCTTGACCACAAGCCCTCGTTTATAAATGAATCTCTGTTTTCTTCTATAGAGCGGAATTTAGACTTTTGGTTATCAGCAATTACCTCAATCACAAATCCAGCGAAGAACAATAAAAACCCAAGAATAAATATATTATTAACTATTACCCCTGTTGGGCTGGTAATTGCTACTAAAGCAGAAGAGGAGCAAATAAAAACCCACATGCCTTGTAATGTCCATGTCATAAAGAATCGGGAAAATGACGTTTTAATCAAATTGAATCTTTTGTCTTTTCCATCTTTGGCTATCCTCATGAATAAAAATGACCCAAGCCTTATAGCCCAAATCATTATTACTCCAGCGACTATTATATTACTGAACTTTACATGCTCGATACTTTGCGTGGCAATCAAACAATAGATAAAAATACTTAGGTAAGTAAGGCTGCCAGTTAAATCGTAAAATTTCTCAGTTTTTAGTGCATAGGCGGGAACATAAGCAATCCACTGAACCACAAAAGTGATAATTAAAATTTGCTGCAGCAAATTTTTTCCTGAAATCTCAATGCTATTATAGGAAATTAAATCTGCATAAGTTTTGGTAAAGACAAAAACCCCTACTGCGATAACTAAATTAATTAAATGTTTCATTGTTTCACTCTTCTTTATTTTCGTTTAAGTTCCGTGGGAATATTTAAAATACCTTAATTCTTATTTGTTATTGCTTTAAGAAAACTGATACTTTCAAACTCACTCAAAGTACTCAGTTCTTCATTGGTGCCGTAAATATTATTAGCCGAAAGTTGTACGGCTACAACGTTATTTTGTGGGGAAACATAAATAAACTGGTTGTACACTCCAATTGCCATAAAATCACCACTATCATCAGGAATCCACCACTGATAGCCATAGCCTAGAGGGTAATCTGATAATGCATTTTCTCCTGGCATAAGATGAGCTGCGTCCGGTGTGATGGACGCCTGAATCCAATTACTGGGTACGATTTGTGTACCATTTATATTGCCTTCAAGCCTATATAACTCACCCAGTTTTGCATAATCTCTTGCCGTTGCATTAAATCCACCATAAGCCACTTCCATATTTTCTGAGTCCAATAACCAATATGCATTATCCTCAGCACCAATGGGGTCCCATAACATTTTTTGCATGTATTGGGTTACAGAAATTCCGGTAGCCTCTCTTAGTAACATCCCTAAAACTTGGGTATCGGTGGAGTTATAACGATTGAATGTTCCTGGCTTTTTTTCATTCTTTAAACTTGCTGTAAATTCATCTAAAGACCCACCTAAAGCGAAAATCCTAACAGAGCGATTAATATCTGAATTAGGATCACTATAATCCTCATTCCACGAAGCGCCTGATGACATTTGTAGAATATCTTTTATTCGTACGCCATCATAAGCAGAATCTTTTAGTTGAGGAACATAAACGGTTACTGCGTCATCAATGCTATTAATGTATCCCTGGTCAATAGCAATTCCAATCAAAGCGGAAATAAAACTCTTCGCTACTGACGCTGACAACCACTTGACTGATTTTCCCCCTGTCAACCAATAATTCTCATATCTAATTTTTCCGTCCTTAAGTATCAGTAAAGCCGTGACGTCAGTTCTAGATAGATATTCATTAACATTGATTAGGTTATCTTGAAATATGAAATGACTTGGCAATTCAATTGAAGGTCCATGTTCAAAAATTAAAGGAGCGTTAGAGGGTACAAGTTCACTTGTTGGAAAAAACTCATAGACTCGATTGAAATTTTGGTATTGCTCCACGCCTGTAAACAATGAGCTCGCCCAACTTAATCTTTCTTCTTGTGGATCCTTAGAACACGCTGTAACAAGCAACGTTACAGAAACTAACGCAATTAAACTTTTTATTTTCAAATTTTTTCCCTTTTCCCGTTCGATAGTAGCCTAATAATAAACCCTTATAAATCATTTGATAATTTTTATTTTAATTGAGAATTAGGTATATTGAATCCATGAAGTTACCAAAATCATTTGCAAGCTTTCCAGGAAGAACCACGATAATGTGCCTACGTTCATATCGCTCGCTTTTCCTACTTACAGCGATCGCTGTTTTCACTTCAAGCGTGATCTCAGCCCAGTCAGGTCCGCCACACTCGGCACCCGCCAGCTGGGGTCCGATATCGATCAACCTAGAGGAGTATGACTATCCCTACCCGGTTGAGTACATGAATTTCAGCGTGTACGGAGAAGACGTGCGCATTGCCTACATGGACGTCGCACCAACGGGTTCAGCAAATGGTCGTACTGTTATTTTCCACCATGGCGGTTACTACTATAGCTGGTATTGGGAGAACCAGATCAGAGCACTGAGTGAAGAAGGTTACCGGGTCATCGCTAAGGACCGTCTGGGATGGGGCAAGTCCTCCAAACCGGAAATTACCTATAGCATCAACCTGTGGGCATCTAATACTGCACGGCTGATGGATCATCTTGGTATCGAACAAGCCGCCTTGGTTGGCCATTCGATCGGTGGTCAGATGGTCACCCGCTTTGCCTTTCTCTATCCTGAACGAATTACTCACCTGGTTACCGTAAACCAAATTGGTCTGACAGACCGTCGTGGAGGCCGTGGTTTCCAACCACTAACTGGTGAAATTAATGCCAATCCGGATATGGACGCAGTCTATGCCTCTTTGTTGAGGTGGGCAGAAAAAAATTATGTGAAATGGAGTCCGGATTATATGGAACACATGCGCATTCGCTACGGACAGCGGCTCAGCGGTGACTGGCCACGCATGGCCTACATTAGTAGGTTAACTGGGCATATGCGGAGCATGGATACCATAGTCAATGACTGGCAGCACATCAAAACTCCAACCCTAATCTTGGGTGGCCAAGAGGACTATCCTACCTATGCGGAGGAATCCCGAAATGCTGCAAGCATCTTTCCCATGGGCATGGTTATTCTGATTCCAATTGTCGGTCACACCCCCCACGAAGAAGCGACCGATATATTCAATGCGGAATTGAT
>JAYZHY010000130.1:0-3122 GCA_036166115.1 Pseudomonadota bacterium
TCTGCAGCACTATTATTTCTAATATATGAATCGGGATCCTCTCCATTTGGGAGAAATACAAATTTTATTTGTCGACCTTCTCTAATATGTGGCAAAGCATTTTCTAGTGCTCGCCAGGCTGCATCTAATCCTGCTTGATCGCCATCAAAGCAGAAACAAATGAAATCGGTTAGTCTGAATAAACGAGTGAAATGATCTGCAGTAGTTGCTGTACCCATTGAAGCAACAGCATAGTTGACACCATGCTGAGCTAAACCAATGACGTCCATATATCCTTCTACGACGACAATCTTCTTTATGTTTCTTATTGCTTGTTGGCACTCATAAAGGCCATAGAGTTCTTTGCCTTTATGGAAGAGAGGGGTTTCAGGTGAATTTAAGTATTTTGGTTGATCTTGATTTAGAATTCGACCACCAAAACCAATAAAGCGACCTCGGTTATCACGAATAGGAAAAATAATTCTGTTGCGGAATCGGTCGTAATATTCATTATTATCTTTTTTGATTATTAACCCTAAGGATAACAATTGTTTGATTTCAGAATTTGATTGACCAAAATGATCAAGAATATTTTGCCAACCATGAGGGGCGTATCCGATATTGAAGCGTTTAGCCGTCTTACCATTGATGCCTCTTTTTTTTAAATAATCGATTGCTTTCTTATTATTTTTTAGGTTGTTTTGGTAATGTTCTTGGATTTTATCCATAAGAACGAATAAATCGTTATTTCTTTTGGGCGGCTTACTATTTTTTTCGTACGGAATATCTATTCCTAGATCAGAAGAGAGGCTTTCAATAGCCTCAACAAATCCCAAATGCTCATAATCCATTAGAAAGCCTAATGCTGTTCCGTGTGCCCCACAACTGAAACAATGGTAAAAACCTTTTGCTGAGCTTATTGTTAACGATGGATTGCTATCATCATGAAAAGGACAAATTGCTTTAAATTCTTTGCCTGCTTTTTTTATCTCTATACGCTTTCCTATAACTTCAACAATATCAATTCTAGCGATGAGATCATTAATAAAATGTTGTGGTATAAGTCCGCTCATTTTTTGATAAATTAAATGGTTTTGATGGTTTCACATTATATCATGTGAAACAGAACGCAAGTTTAGATGCGTCTTGATTGCTGATCAGAAAATAAAGAGGGTTATGTTGTTTTAGATAGGCGTGCTTTTACTTTTTGACTAATTATACCCATATCAGCTCTTCCGCTGACCTTTTCCTTTAATATGGACATTACAGCACCCATTTTGGTTATGTCTTCTACAGAACTCTCTGTTATAGATTGATCAATCAGTTCATCGATTTCATTCTCACTGAGTTGCTCTGGTAGGTATTTCTCTAATACAGTAATTTCAGTAAGCTCAATTTCTGCCAGGTCTTTTCTATTGCCTTGTTCGAATTGTGTTATTGAATCTCTTCTTTGTTTTACCATTTTGTTCAAGATTGTCAGTATTTCACTGTCTTCTTCGATAGTTTTACGGGTATCAATCTCAATTTGTTTAACAGCAGAAAGAATTAAGCGGATAACTTTGAGTTGATCGCTATCGCCTGAGCGCATTGCATCTTTCATGTCTTCTTGGATGCGATCTTTCAATTTCATGGTAGAGATTTTATTTGATGTTCAGAGGCAGTATCTAATTTAATACAAGCGTTTTCTTTTAGTGATATCCCTAGAATTTCTTTTCAGGTGTCTTTTTACAGCAGCAGCTTTCTTTCGTTTACGTTCCATTGTTGGTTTTTCATAGAATTCACGTTTTCTTAACTCAGTTAATATGCCTGCTTTCTCGCATGCACGTTTGAAACGACGCATTGCTGAATCAAAATATTCATTTTCTTTTAGTTGTACGCCTGGCATTTTCTGCTCGCAATATCCTAAAAATTAACAAGGCGTGAATAATATAGGTTGCATGGCTTTTTTGCAAAAATAAAATAGTAAATTTTCTTATATTTATAGCATTCTCATCCTTTGAGATATTGTATCATCGTAGCAATATGTTAATTCTTGGAATTGAAACTAGTTGCGATGAAACTGCAGTAGCCTTATATGATGATGATAAAGGTCTTATTGGCCATGTATTGAATACTCAGATCTCTTTGCATGCGCCATACGGCGGAGTTGTTCCTGAAATTGCTGCCAGAGATCACATTCGATGTTTATTGCCATTAATTAAAAGAGTTATGAATGAGGCGGATGCAGTCAAGCCAGATATCATTGCTTATACTGCTGGGCCAGGTTTAATTGGTGCATTAATGGTTGGAAGTGCATTGGCGAATAGTCTTGCGTTAGCTTGGCAATGCAAAGTGATACCAATTCATCATATGGAAGGTCACCTATTGGCACCGATGCTCGAGGCAAAAAAACCTGAATACCCATTTTTGGCTTTATTGGTTTCAGGTGGTCATTCGTTACTTGTGGATGTAAAAGGGATAGGTAAATATAAATTATTGGGCTCAACCCTAGATGATGCAATTGGCGAAGCCTTTGATAAAGTTGCAATGTTACTCGGGTTACCTTATCCATGCGGACCTGAAATACAGAAGTTGTCCGAACAAGGCAATCAAGAGGCTTTTTCATTTCCTAGACCCATGCTGAAGAAATCTGGATACGATTTTAGTTTTAGTGGCCTTAAAACTGCGGTAATGCTTGCTGTTAAAGAATTAGAAGAAAACGGGATGATTGCTCATAAGAAAGCGGATATTGCGGCATCGTTTCAAAAGGCGGCTATTGATGCTTTAATTGGCCGTACATTAAAGGCTGCCAGAGAAAATAATTTTGACAGAATTGTGATATCAGGTGGTGTTGGTGCGAACATAATGCTAAGAAAAAATCTTAAGGAAAGTTTTGAGGGAAAAGTTTTTTATCCTCGTTTTGAATTTTGTACAGACAATGCAGCAATGATTGCAATTGCAGGCGCCTATCGTGCCTCTCAAGCAGTGAGTGCGAGTAAGATTGAAGCACGAGCGAGATGGCCTTTGGAAGATATTAATTATCAATAAGGATGATACTAATGGATAAAATTTTTCTTAATGACATGAAAGTGGAAACTATTGTTGGGATATGGGATTGGGAAAGAAAAGTAAAACAAATTGTATCTATTGATATTGAGATGGCT
>JAYZHY010000131.1:0-3381 GCA_036166115.1 Pseudomonadota bacterium
CGAACTCAATCTATTTGCAAGAACACAACCTGCCGAACCCGCACCAATAATAATAAAATCATAAGCGTCCATTCAATTACCCTAATCTCAAAAAACTCAATTGTATAGGGAAAGTTATTTCCATTTAAAGTAATCGTTCAAAACCTATTCTGTATTCACGCCCAATACCAGGAAATCCAAGTTGAGGAAGAATCAAAGTATCATTTAAATTATTCAATGCAATATACATCTTCCATGAATCATTAATATTTACAAAAAAATTCATATCGATTCTATTGGAGGACTGCAATGTCACCAACTTACCACCTACATCCTCATCTAATGACCCACTAATCCTTTGCAGTGAAAGCCGTATTGAAAACTGATCAGACCATTCATAATCCGTTACCAAATTTAACTGCGTTTCAGGTCGGAGTAGAATAGGAGGTCTTAATCCGTCTTGCCCTATTTCGGCTTCATGAGACTGTAAATTGCCATTTAATTGAATTTGCATCTTATCTGAAACCGAATAAATTGTATCAAAACTAAATCCTTTGCCACGAGAACCGGCTATATTGTAGCGTTGATCAAACCACTTGCCATTTTCTAGAATTTGTTTTTTTGATATTGCATCATTTATCTTGGTCGACCAAAATGTTGTATTGATTGACAAAGGGAGGTTATCTAATTGCCAACTAAATGATAAATCAGTGATTACTGCAGATTCAGGTTTCAAGTTTGGATTAATAATAAATTTCTCTAATGCAACACCATAAAGTTCTCTAAGTGTCGGGAATCTGACTCTATCACCAATACTCAATGAAGCATAAAAATTGCTATCAAGGTGCCACTCAAGGATTAAATTGCTTGCCCAATTTGATAAATTAGGTTGTGAGCTTCTACCACCTGTTTCAGGAGTTTTAAATTTATCGTAAGATGAGCCTAATGATACTTGTAACTCTTCGCTAACAGATATATCAATTTCAGCTCCAAGGCTAAAAAGATCCTGACTATATTTCAAGCCCGACAAAGACGATAATGATTGAGGTTCTTTTTCTTGTTGGAAGTGCTTGGTGCTCTGATAATTGCCCACAAAACGAGCACTAAATTGTTGTCGATCTGTATTTAATATTACCCTTAACCCCTTTGTGCTGTCCTTATCATTCTTTGTTATTTCAAGTAACTTGTATGTCATATCCGAGAATTGATCAATATCTTGCGTAAACCCCTGAAACCAACTTGCCATCTTAATGAAGGTATTATTATTGACGTTATGAATTAAGTTAAATGTGGTTTGTTCTAACTTCCATTCGGGGTATCTCCAATACCTTGGTTTCTTTTTATTGGGATCAATATGACCGGCGGGTGGAACACCTTTTTTTGCATCCACTAAAAGATAAGACAATTTAAAGGAAGTGCTTTCTAATTGACGGCCAATTGAAAGCCAAGAACTGAATGATTCTGAGTCCGTATTGATTCTTTCATTACCATTGACTGGCGCAAATGGAATTACCTCTCTTTCGGAATAAGAAAAGTTATTTCTCTTTCTATACGACCCAGCGAAGGTTAACTGATAATCATCAATGGCCTTAGCATTAGCAACATTATAGCTCTGCATGCCATTTGAACCGTATTCACCTTTAAAGCTGCAAGCTCTGTTTTCGCAATCATTGAATGATAATATTTCAACAGCACCTAGCATTGCATTCGAGCCATATTCAATCGGCACAGCTCCTTTTGAAATATTTACAAAATCAATCATACCAACTGGAAGTAACCCTAAATCAATACGTCCATCCCACGGTATACTTAAAGAAGCTCCATCTAAGAAAATTGCAGTTTGTCTTTCATCTGACCCTCTAAAACGAAGCACTGTTTCTCCACGAGAATTAGACCTCATTCCTATTATTGGTTTATTTAAAAAAATATCCGATAAAACAGTTGGCGCATTTTTATCCAGCTCTTTCTTGTCGATCAGAGTGGTAATTTTCATGGCTCTATTTTCAGTATTTTGAGAAATTACAGTGAGTTCATCAATGACCTCACTGGCAATCACATGTGCTTGAGGTTGAAGTAATGCAAACAAAAAAAATAGCCTTAATTTCATATCTCTTAAATTAAAATTTATTTAACTTCCCCAATTATATTGTGATAGCTTTAACTAATAAAAAATAACACAAAGTTACGTCAAGCTATGAAAAAAATTCACTTCAAGAACATCGATTAAGTATGCACCTAATTAATCCTTCATTTAGTCTAAAAAATATTTTCCTTCTAATAGTATTTGCGTTTGGAATAAATGCTAATGCCGATTCTAATAAATGGAACACCTCCGAACCAGAAACAGAAGGAATTGATTTATCAGTATTGAAAGACTTACACCAAGAATTTAAAAATGGCATTCACGGTTACATAGATAGCTTTTTGGTGATCAGAAACGGAAATATTGTTTTTGAAGAATATTATCAAAACAATTACGTGAATCTAACTAAAAATCGTAAAAATGAGCAAGCTAAAATTATGCGGAATAATTATGGTGATTTAGCTAAACCTAGATACAACTATTACAATCCAGAATGGCATCCTTTCTATCAAGACACTGATCTTCATACTATTCAATCGGTGAGCAAGAGCGTCACCTCAGCGCTTATAGGTATTGCAATTGAGCGAGCTGAAATACCAGATATTAATACTAAGATTATCGATTACTTTCCTGAATATAAGTCATTATTCAAGGATCCCATGAAGCAATTCATCACAATTAAAAATTTACTGACTATGACCGCTGGCATTAGATGGGATGAGTCAAGTTATGCCTACACTGATCCATTAAATAATGCTGCAAGCATGGAAAACAGTCATGACTGGATAGAATATATATTGGCTTTGCCAATGCAATACAAACCAGGTGATAAATTCGTTTACAACAGTGGGATCACAATACTGCTTTCATATATCCTCAATAAAGCTACCGGTATGCCTGTTGATCAATATGCAAAAGTACATCTTTTTGAGCCACTCGGAATTCAAAATTTCTATTGGAAAAAAACACCAACTAACTTAACTGACACAGAAGGTGGTTTATATTTGTCATCAAGAGACTTTGCTAAAATTGGTTTTCTATATCTTATGAATGGAGCATGGAAAGAAAACCAAATTCTTTCAAAAGCATGGGTTGAATCAACCATGTCGCCCGATACCTTAATTCAAGGTAGTAGCCGCAAATATGGCTACCAATGGTGGCTTGTGCCTTATGCAGGCGGAAAGGAAAAATGGATGTATAGTGGAAGTGGTTACGGCGGACAATATCTGCTCGTTGTGCCAGAATATGATCTTATAATGGTTTTTAATGGCTGGAACATCTTTGATACACCTAGGCCAACGATTGAGTATTTATCAGCT
>JAYZHY010000132.1:0-7867 GCA_036166115.1 Pseudomonadota bacterium
TATCAAAATCAGGTATATCTGATAATGGGTCAGCATTCCATAAAACCATTGCACACGAATCATCCTCAATGATTTCTTGCGTATTATTTCCAGTATTATCTTTTCCAGAGCCACCGAGATCTCTATGTGGCAAGATTCCAGTCATGTATGCTCCAGCACTGTTTGCACCTTCAGTGATAAAACCCATATCAGCATCAACAGCCTTGGCAATAATAGAAACTAAATATCTTAATACTGATGCAGATGGATGATTTATCGCTATATGTCCCAATAAAATTAATTTCTCACCTTTCTGTGATAATAGGTCGGCTAGATTTTTATGCTTTTGCTTAGGTGAAATTGCATTAGCAGCTTCTTGGATTGAACTTGGTAATTTGATTTTGAGCGCAACTATAACAGCTAATAAATTAGCTATCATATCCCCGGACAAATAATTAGCAATATCAAAAAAATAATCGCCACTCTCTTGATTAATAAAACTTACCTTGGCACCTTTTAGTGCAGATTTTCTAATACGATGACCGATAATAGGCGCTTCTTTTCGAACATCTGAACCAATAACGATTAATTGGTCGCAGTTTTCAATTTCAGTTAAACTTTTTCCTACCCAAGGCACTAGAGGGTCATTCTCCTGGTCATTAAAATCTGTTCGCCTGAGCCTGTGGTCTACGTTATTAATTCCAAGTTGTTCGCAAATCCTTGATAACAAATAAAACTCTTCAAGAGTCGAGCTGGGTGACGCTAGAATTGAAATAGACTGACTGTCCATTGCTTTAAGTTTTTCTGCAACCAGATTTAAACCTTTCTCCCAAGAAATATCGCTCCATCTTCCATTTTTCTTGACTTTAGGTTTGGTGAGGCGGTTGTCACTATATATACCTTCGTAGCTAAAACGATCTCGATCTGAAATCCATGTTTCATTGATCTGTTCGTTCTCGCGAGGGACAATTCGTTTAATTTTACCTCTCAGTACATGCGCGCATAAATTACTTCCAACACAATCATGGGGTGCGATTGTCTCATGTTGAACCATTTCCCAGGATCGAGCGCTATAACGGTAAGGCTTGTTATTTAAAGCTCCAACAGGACATAAATCAATAATGTTTGATGACAATTCATGATCAATACTTTTTTCAACATAAGTATCAATCTTCATATTCTCGCCCCGCTGAAGCGTGCCTAATTCTTGAAGTCCTGTAATTTCTTCACCGAAACGAACACATCTTGTGCAATGAATGCAGCGTGTCATGTCAGTAGAAACTAATGGTCCTATATTTTTATCCTTAACAACCCTTTTGTTGTCATTATAGCGAGATATGCCACGCCCATAACCCATTGCAAGATCTTGTAATTCGCATTCGCCTCCTTGGTCACAAATCGGACAATCTAAAGGGTGATTAATTAACAAGAACTCCATAGTTGCTTTCTGTGCGGCTATTGCATAAGGAGAACGTGTAAAAATTTTCATGCCTTCAGAAATCGGTGTGGCACAAGCCGGAAGAGGTTTTGGTGCTTTTTCCACTTCAACCAAACACATTCGACAATTTGCTGCTACGCTTAATTTGGAGTGATAGCAAAATCTTGGAACGTATGCACCATGATCATCAGTTGCTTCGATAATCATCTGTCCTTTTTTTGCAGATACAGATTTACCATCGACTTCGATCTTAATCAGATCATCGCTCATGCGGCTACCTCTGCATCCGACTTAATAATACTTTGACCTTTGTTTTTCACCATATACTCAAATTCATGATAAAAATGTTTTAAAAAGCTTTGCACTGGCCAAGCCGCTGCATCACCCAAAGCACATATTGTGTGTCCTTCGATTTTATTTGCAACCTCTACCAATTGGTTCAAATCACTTAGCTCTCCTTGACCCTGAATAATTCGAGAAAGCATTCTATACAACCAACCTGTGCCTTCTCTGCAAGGTGTGCATTGGCCGCAAGATTCAGCCATATAAAATCTTGCGATTCTTCTTAAAACCTCAACCATGCAAGTACTCTCATCCATAACAATAACGGCGCCTGTCCCAAAAGAAGATCCAGCATTTTGCAACGAATCATAATCCATTGAACACTGCATGATTACTTCTGCTGGCAAAACCGGTACTGAGGAGCCACCAGGAATAACCGCTTTTAGTTGTCGTCCGCCTAACACACCGCCACATAATTCTAAGAGATCCTTAAATGAAATCCCCATAGGTAACTCATAGTTTCCTGGTTTTTCAATGTGACCTGAAACGGAAAATTGGGCGGTACCACCAGAATTTTCAACCCCAATATCCTTGAACCATTTAGCGCCATTTCGAATAATAGATGGAACACTCGCCAGACTTTGGGTGTTATTTATAGTGGTTGGTTTACCATACAAACCAAAATTTGCTGGAAATGGTGGCTTAAATCTTGGTTTACCTTGTTTGCCTTCAAGAGACTCAAGTAGAGCTGTCTCCTCTCCACAAATATAAGCTCCCGCCCCAACAAATGCATACAAATCGAAATCAATACCTGAGTTTCTTATATCCTTGCCTAGCAAATTGTCCTCATAAGCTGCTTTTATAGCCGCCTTAAAACGCGGCACCGGTTCTTGTATAAACTCGCCTCGAATGTAATTGTATGCGACCGTAGCTCCCATCGCATATGCTGCAATGGCCATGCCTTCAACTAAAGCATGTGGGTTTTTCCTTAAAACTTCTCTATCATGACAAGTGCCAGGTTCACTTTCATCAGAATTACAAACCAAATATTTTTGACCAGGTTGAGAGCGTGGCATAAAACTCCATTTCAGCCCAGTAGGAAAACCTGCGCCACCTCGACCTCTTAAACCTGATGCTTTTACTTCCTCAATGATTTTTTCAGGTGAAAGCTCGCCCTTTAAAATCTTTTCCCAAGCTTCGTAGCCTCCGAATTTTTTGTAAGTTTCTATGGACCAAGATTCGCTTTCATTGAAAGTATTAAAGCAAACTAAATTTTCAGCTAATGAGTTCACTCTAAATCACCTAATATTTCATCAATTCTTTCAATGGTTATATTCTCATGATAATTGTGATTAACCATCACCATTGGGGCACCACAACAAGCAGCCAAACATTCCTCTTCTTTTTTCAGGAAAATACGTCCATCTTTAGTGCTTTCGCCTAACTTTATACCTAATTTTTTTTCTACGTGGTCAACGATTTCATTGGCTCCTCTCAGCATACAAGAAATGTTTGTACAAATTGCCACATTGTTTCGTCCAACTGGTTTGGTGTTAAACATCGAGTAAAAAGTTGCCACCTCATACACTTGCATAGCTGGAACATCTATATAATCTGCAACCTCACCCATTAATTCCGGAGTCAAGTAACCGTCATTCTTATGTTGAATCAGATGCAATGCACCAATGATCGCAGACCTTTGGCGACCTTCAGGAAAATGTTCCTTCAATGCATCAATTTTATTCTTAATATCTTGGCTAAGAATTTTCATCTGTCAATCTCACCAAATACAACGTCCATGGTACCCATTACCGAAACAACGTCTGCCAACATATGACCAACAACCATCTCAGACATTGCGGCCAAATGAGAAAACCCTGGAGCTCTTATTTTCACGCGGTAAGGCTTGTTTGCGCCATCAGAAACCAAATACACACCGAATTCTCCTTTGGGGGCTTCTACTGCGGCATAAACTTCTCCTTCCGGTACACAATAGCCTTCTGTGAACAATTTAAAATGATGAATCAATGATTCCATATCGTCTTTCATCCCCATTCTCTGAGGGGGTGCAATTTTTTTATCTTCCGTCATTACTGGGCCAGGATTCTCCCTCAACCATTCAATACATTGTTTTATTACGCGATTTGATTGCCTCATTTCCTCAACTCTAACTAGATAGCGATCATAACAATCGCCGTTAACGCCAACAGGTATATCAAAATCTAACTTATTGTAGGCAGCGTAAGGTTGTTTCTTTCTTAGATCCCATTCAACACCAGAGCCGCGTAACATGGGACCTGTAAAACCAAGATTCAGTGCTCTTTCAGGTGGTATTACTGCAATATTGACGGTTCGCTGCTTCCAGATTCGATTATCTGTTAGTAATGTTTCATATTCATCAATACATTTAGGAAATCGATCCACAAAAGACTCTATGAAATCCAGTAGAGAGCCCTCTCTATTAGAATTTAATCGATCTAAGTCTTTCTTTTTTTTGTTTTTTGATGCTTGAAATTTTGGCATCACATCCGGTAAATCCCTATATACTCCTCCAGGTCGATAATAAGTTGCGTGCATTCTTGTTCCTGAAACAGCTTCATAACAATCCATCAAATCTTCTCGTTCACGGAAACAATATAGAAACATCGTCATCGCACCAATATCTAAACCGTGTGTTCCAAGCCACATCAAATGATTTAATATTCTTGTTATCTCGTCAAACAAAACGCGAATGTATTGAGCTCTTTTCGGCGGTTCAAGACCAAGTAATTTCTCTATGGCTAAAACATAACCGTGTTCATTGCACATCATCGAGACATAATCCAAACGATCCATATATCCGATACTTTGATTAAAAGGTTTTGTTTCTGCTAATTTTTCAGTCCCTCTATGCAAAAGCCCAATATGCGGATCTGCGCTTTGAATGACTTCTCCATTCATTTCGAGAATTAAACGTAACACTCCATGAGCGGCTGGATGCTGAGGGCCAAAATTCATCGTGTAGTTTTGAATTTCATTCATCAGTCGCATCCTTTAAGTCATCTGAATAACGGTTATCGCTTCGAATTACCCGGGGAACCAATGTTCTGGGTTCAATGGATACAGGTTTGTATACTATTTTTTCTTTTTTTTCGTCATAGTGAATTTCAACATTTCCAGAGACAGGAAAATCCTTCCGAAATGGGTGCCCAACAAACCCATAATCAGTTAAAATTCTTCGTAAATCTGGGTGACCTTCAAATAATATGCCATACAAATCAAATGCTTCACGCTCCAACCAATTAGCAGAACCCCATATATCTGAAGCAGATGGAAGGGTCGGTGGGTTACTTGAGCCGGTAAATACCTTTAATCGTAATCTTGAATTATTTTCAATAGACAACAGGTGATAAATTACAGCAAATCGTCTTTCACCAAATGTATCTGCGTCATCAAGGATAACCGGTTGACGAGATACGCCTCGACTAAAACCACTATTTGTTGCAGTTTGTGTTACCCACTCATCTGAACCATAAGTTAAGTAATCGATACCGCATAAATCGATCAACTGCTCAAATTTAAATTCTTTGTGACAGCAAAATTCTTTTAAAACTTCGAGTAAATTTTCTTTATCCAGCTCAAATGTTAATTCATTTGTAGTCGAGTCGATAGGCGTTAACTTGCCATTAAAGTAGGTATCTATCCGAGTTTTCATTTCCTCGTTTTTCATCTTCAAGACCTATAATTTACTATCTCGAAATAGTTTTTGTTTTACGAATTTTCTTTTGTAATTGAATTAACCCATATAACAGCGCCTCAGCTGTTGGTGGGCAGCCTGGTACATAAACATCTACTGGCACAATTCTATCGCACCCACGAACAACAGAATAAGAATAATGATAATAGCCTCCACCATTGGCACAGGAACCCATCGATATAACCCATCTGGGTTCAGGCATTTGATCATAGACTTTTCTCAAAGCAGGAGCCATTTTATTAACCAGCGTTCCTGCTACAATCATTACATCAGATTGGCGTGGGCTAGGTCGAAATATTATACCAAAACGATCTAAATCATATCTTGCCGCACCAGCATGCATCATCTCAATTGCACAGCAAGCCAAACCAAAAGTCATGGGCCACATGGAGCCTGTTCTTGCCCAATTTAAGAGTGCATCCATACTGGTTACCATAAAACCCTTGTCTTGGTAACTGGTTGCCCCCTCATATAGATTGGTATCTGATGTCGATGGTTTTTTTGATTGTGCTAATCCCATTCAAGTGCTCCTTTTTTCCATTCATAAATAAAACCAATCACTAAAATTACTAGGAATATAGCCATTGCAACAATGCCAAATCCACCTATCACATCAAGTGATACGGCCCATGGAAACAAAAAGGCAATTTCAAGATCAAAGATTATAAAGAGAATGGCAACTAAGTAATAACGAACATCAAACTTCATCCTTGAATCTTCATATGGTTCAAAACCACACTCGTAAGGCGATAACTTTGCTTTATCTTTACTTCCGCTGCCAAAAAGAAAACCGATGCCCATTAGGATTAGACCAATTGCAGTTGCCACAGCTAAAAAAATGAGAATAGGTAGATAATTTTGCAGCATATCAGATTCTAGACCCCTCAAATTTTGTTGATCTATTATACCAGTCAGTGATGAAGATATGACAGTTTTTGAGTACGATTTTTAAAAAAAATACAGATTATATCTATATTAACAAAATCATTTATTATGTTTAGTGAGAGGTTTGTAAAATGGTGCCGATGGCCGGACTCGAACCGGCACAGCTTTCGCTACTGCCCCCTCAAGACAGCGTGTCTACCAATTCCACCACATCGGCTTAATTAGATTCAAAGCGACTCTATTGCTCAACCTGATTATCTATATCTGTAATCTCTATAGAGGGCATGCTCTCAACAGACGAATCATATAAAACTGCATCATTTTCATTAGTTAATGTAGTGGACTCTTCTTCCTCGTCAATCTCAATGACAACACTCTCAATCAAACTATCAGGTGTATCTGCCTGCTGACTACTCAAATAAGCAAGAGATAAGCTTGAGATAAAAAATGCTGTCGCCAATATTGCGGTAGATCTTGAGAAGAAATTTGACGAACCTTGTGAACCAAATACAGTCCCAGATGCTCCGGATCCAAAGGCTGCTCCTGCATCAGCACCTTTGCCTCTTTGCAAAAGCACTAAAACAATTATCAATAATGCGATAACTGTATGTGTAACTAATACTATTGTTTGAATTGTAGTCATATTTGAACCTTACTTATTTGTTGCTTTGATAATGGATAAAAACTCCAAAGATGTTAACGATGCGCCACCTATTAAACCTCCATCAATATCAGGCATTGAGAATAAGCTGCCGGCATTGCTTCCATTAACACTTCCACCATAAAGAATCTGAATAGTTTCTGCTACCTTTTTTGAGAACTTACTAATCTCTGCTCTGATATGAGCGTGAACATCTTGCGCCTCATCAGGTGTTGCTGTCAAGCCAGTTCCAATTGCCCATAGCGGTTCATAAGCAATCACAGTATTTTTCAAATCATTAACGTCAATTTTGTTTAATACGGCATTTAATTGTTCGCTAATTACTGATGTAGTCAAATCTTGCTTCCTTTCCTCCAATGCTTCGCCGATACAAAGGATCGGTTTTAAATTATTTTTAATTGCAGTAGTAAATTTTTTGGTAATTATTTTGTTGGTTTCACCCATCAATACTCTTCTCTCGGAATGACCAACTATTACATATTCACAACCTATATCCTTAAGCATTTCAGCTGATACCTCACCGGTATAAGCTCCCGATGCATGTTGAGATAAATTTTGAGCACCCAAAGAAATTGGAGAATCCGTTATTCCTAGAGACACAAGATTGAGATAAGGAAATGGAGGACACAACAATAAATTACAAGAGTTTGATGCATCCAGACCTTCAATGATTCCTTCTACTAACTCTGAAGCCAAAATAGAGTTACCATTCATCTTCCAATTACCAGCTATCAATAAATCACGCATTATAAGGTCTCGAATCATATCCAAAAAGAACGGAAGCATACAATTCCAGTGCTTTCAAAGCAATCATATTTAACCATTACCTGCATTAATTAATAATGGCATTAACTTCTGTCTTAAGTTGTTTTATTAGAACATTTAA
>JAYZHY010000133.1:0-4579 GCA_036166115.1 Pseudomonadota bacterium
TTGTCTCCCATTAAAGCGAGGTAATCGATAATTTGTTCAGGAAAGACCTCATATTTTTCTTTGACAGCATCTCGATCATAAGTTTGATCATTCATGGTATTGATTAGGGTAATATTCTCATTAACCAATTGAGCCATATCTTTATCTCCCGTGGAGATTAAGACTTGCATTTTTTTATTTACAGCATTCTTGCTCAAGGTACCAATGACATCATCAGCTTCAACGCCTTTTATAACCAATAAAGGTATACCCATTGCTTCAATGGCCCTCTGAATTGGTTTTATTTGAGGTCTTAGGTCTTCTGGCATAGGAGGTCTATTAGCTTTGTATTGAGGGTAAATGTCATTTCTAAAGGTTTTGCCGGGAGCATCAAAAATAACCACAAAATATTCAGTACTTTGTTCATTTAATAATTTATTAATCATATTCAGGATTCCATAAGTGGCGCCTGTAGGAAATCCTTTAGAATTAGTAAGTGGCGGCAACGCATGGTAAGCCCGATAAAGGTAAGAGGAACCATCAATTAAGACTATTTTCTTTTTTTTCGTTACCATGTTCAGCTAAGCATTAAGAAGAACTAATACCAATTTGAGTAATTATTGATAATTGAGAATTTGATTGAGAGTTCTGGTCTGGCATTATTAGCACTCCTTTTTGGCCGCAACCTTCTATAAAAAATAAGAAAATAAACATATAAAGGTAATGTGCAATTTCTTTTATTTTTTTCATATCTTTCCTTTTTGGTGAATTATTATCGTTTGATGATATATTATTTCTTATACTTTATTTTGAACAATATTAATTGTAATTCTATAACGCTTATTCATTTTCGTATAATACCCTGCATCTGATAGTTGACGATTAACTTTTACGGGTAATTCAATGCATGAAAAAAATGGCAATGAAGCAATAGAAAAGGAAATTAATGGAAATCCACTAGGAAGTGTAATCTGGTTACATGGACTTGGAGCGGATGGTCATGATTTTGAACCAATTGTTAATGAGCTGGATATTCCTGAGGAGCTTGGGATACGTTTTGTATTTCCTCACGCACCTTATCGACCGATTACAATTAATGGCGGCATGAATATGCGCGCTTGGTATGATGTTACAAGTCTTGATCGAAAAGGCTATCAGGATGAACAAGGAATTCGTCAAAGCAGTTCATATTTGGAGAAATTGATTGATCAAGAGAATAAACGAGGAATTCCTCACAATCGGATTGTTGTTGCTGGTTTTTCGCAAGGAGGAGCTATAGTTTTACATGCTTCATTAAGATATCCAAGGAGATTAGGTGGTCTAATAGCGCTTTCTACGTGGTTGCCACTTGAATTAACTTTGGAAGAAGAAGTAGCAAATAATAAAAATTCGCAACCATTAGATTTACCGATATTTTTGGCACATGGCAAATACGATCCAGTTATTCCTTTTGATTTTGGTTTGGAATCAAAATTTTTGATAGAAAAGATTGGGTACTCAGTGAATTGGCATGAATACTCGATAGAGCATTCAGTAAGTCAACAAGAGATTAAGGATATTGGTTGTTGGATTTCTAAGGTTATGCAAGTATGAATGCACTTTTAATACATGATTTAACTAAGGTATACGCTAACGGCCTCAAGGCTTTAGATGGTATTAATCTGCGAGTTAAAGCGGGTGATTTTTATTCACTGCTTGGGCCTAATGGTGCCGGAAAGACAACTGCAATTGCAATTGTTTGCTCTCTGGTTACAAAAACTTCTGGCCGTATTGAAGTATTTGATTATGATCTTGTGAGTGCTGAAGAAGCCGCTAAAATGCACATTGGCATGGTGCCTCAGGAAGTGAATTTTAATACTTTTGATACGCCATTGAATATTGTAGTTAATCAAGCTGGGTTTTATGGGATAAATCGAAAGACAGCTCTAAATAGGGCAAAAAAATATCTCGGTGAGTTAAGGTTGTGGGACAAAAGAGATGATATTGCTAGAAGTTTGTCAGGAGGCATGAAGCGACGGTTGATGATTGCTAGGGCGCTTATTCATCAGCCAAAATTGTTAATATTAGATGAACCCACAGCTGGAGTTGATATTGAGATACGGAGATCTATGTGGGAGTTTTTAAAATATATTAATGATAATGGAACGACCATAATTCTTACTACACATTATCTTGAAGAGGCAGAAAATCTCTGTCGTAATGTTGCCATTATTGATGAGGGAAAAATAATTCAAGATACCAGCATGAATGATTTATTAGGACAATTAAAGCAAGAAACTTTCATTTTGAATCTAAAAGATAAGTTAACTCATTTGCCAGATCTAAACGGATTTCATTGTTCTTTGCTTGATAAAAATCAATTGGAAGTTGTGATTGATGCGAATCACGGGATTAATGAATTATTTGATCTTCTGACTTCAAAAGGAATTAAGGTAGCAAGCCTTAGGAATAAGTCAAATAGACTCGAAGAATTATTCTTAAAAGTAGTGGATGCTAAAAAAAATAAAATTCAAGGATCCTTGTAATATGAATCTTTCAGTTAATTTGGTTGCTTTTTACACTATTGTTCGTAAAGAGATTCTTCGCGTGTTGCGTATTTGGGTGCAAACAATTGTTCCACCAGCTATAACAATGACTCTTTATTTTGTCATTTTTGGAAACTTAATAGGGAGTCGAATTGGAATAATGGAAGGCTACAGTTACATGCAATTTATTGCACCTGGGATAATTATGATGTCTGTCATAACCAATTCCTATGGCAATGTGGTGTCTTCTTTTTTTGGAGCAAAATATGGAGGTCATTTGGATGAGATGTTAATTGCGCCAATCTCAAATGCCACAATAATACTCGGCCATGTTTTAGGCGGGGTTCTTCGTGGCTTGCTCGTAGGTATAATGGTTACACTTATTGCACTTAATTTCACAAACCTTCAACTGCAATTCCCGTTAATTACATTTTCGATAGTTCTATTGTCTTCATTGGTGTTTGCTCTTGCTGGCTTTATAAATGCTTTGTTTGCTAAGAAATTTGATGATATAGCGATTATTCCTACATTTGTTATTACTCCATTGACTTATTTGGGTGGGGTATTTTATTCAATCAATTTGCTTCCTGAATTCTGGCAGTCTGTGAGCAAATTTAACCCAATATTATATATGGTTAATGCCTTCCGTTACGGAGTATTAGGTACATCGGATATCGATATTAAATATGCTTATTTTGTAGTAGTGGTATTTGTATTACTTTTGTTTGCAGTCAGCTTGATCTTACTTAAACGTGGAACAGGCGTTAGAGATTAAATTTCATTAAGATTGTTGTTTGGTTGATTTTGCACTCCAATAGCAATGGCACCAGGACCACCATGGACACCAATTGCAGAACCAAGTTCAGTGATTTTACATTCATAAGTGTTTGGAATATCTTGCACCAGGTAAGATTGAAGGGTCCTCGCTTCCTTGGCAGACAAAGCGTGCGCTATGGATAAATTCACCTTTCCTGTATTTGCAGTTTGACTGGCTATGTATTTTGAAGCTTTCCTAAGAATGTTCTTTTTACCTAGCAGGAATTTCTTTGCAGTTAAAAACCCATCTTTGGTTGTTCTTAGTATTGGTGTTAAATTTAAAAGATCAGCAAAAAATTTTACCCAGGTGGGCACACGACCTCCACGAACAGGGTATTCGAGATTTTGTATAATGACATATGATCTTGTGTTGCTTCGGATTTTCTTTATTGCATCTAGAGTGCTTTTAATATCCATTCCAGCTTTCATACACTTGGCCGCATATACTACGATTTGACCTTGACCTACTGACGCATTAAGTGAATTAAATATATGTATGTTTCCTTTTGCTTCGATTTTTTTTGATGCGGATATTGCTGCTTGCAATGTTCCACTTAGACTACCTGTTACATTGATTGAAATGACATCAGAATAATGACTGGCTAAGTATTGAAATTGCCTCCTAAAGTCACCGATTGAAGGCTGAGAAGTTGTTGGGTGAATTGGGTTAGTTGCGAGCTCACTAAAAAACTCATCCGGTGAAATACTTACTTTATCAAGGTATCCTTTTTCGCCGAATTGTATTCTAACGGGAACCATATGAACATCAAGATGCTCAATATCGTCATCTGTGATATCTGCTGCAGAATCAGTAATCACTGCAAATTTATCAGAAGAGACATTTGTAACCTTTTGTTGTTGCTTCATATCATCTGCTTTTTCTGATGAAATTGAACCGTATTTCTTGGCCAGCGAAAAGATAGTATCTGGATAGTCTGTATGGATATGGATCTTTATTTTTCTTTTCGATCCTGCTATTACAATTGAATTACCATGTTCTGATAGGGAATCTTTTAATTTTCGCCTATCTATCTCATTTCCGGTGATAATGCATTCTGTACAATATTGGAATTCCACATCATCTGCATGCATTGTGATTGATTCATTGGAGTGCAGAAAAAGAGATTCTTTTATTTTGGGCTTTTCTTCTAATTTTCCGTGCAATATATATTCAACTAAACCTTTGCTTAAGATATAAAATCCTTTTGCTCCAGCATCTTCAACATTTGAATTTCTCAGAACGTCGAGTTGATTTTTTG
>JAYZHY010000134.1:0-3931 GCA_036166115.1 Pseudomonadota bacterium
CCGATTCTTGATGGTAATGACTTCAAAAACCATATATGAGCTACTGGTGTGGCTAGATTGATGTGCCCCATTCTTTCTCGACGCACCTTTGTTTGAGTAACCTCAACACCACATTTCTCACATACAACTCCACGATGTTTTAATCTTTTATATTTTCCACATAAGCATTCATAATCCTTTACTGGACCAAATATCTTCGCACAAAATAGTCCGTCTCTTTCAGGCTTAAATGTCCTATAATTGATAGTTTCGGGTTTCTTTACTTCACCAAATGACCAAGAGCGTACTTTTTCTGGAGATGTTAATGATATTCGTATTGCATCAAATTCATTAGCAGGATTTTGGTATTTAAATAAGTTTAATAAATCTTTCATCAGTCTGTTTCCAATTCGATATTAATTCCAAGTGATCGGATTTCTTTTACAAGAACATTAAAGGATTCTGGCATACCAGCATCCATTTCATGCTCACCATCTACAATATTCTTATACATCTTAGTTCTTCCTTGGACATCATCAGACTTAACAGTAAGCATCTCTTGTAGAGTATGAGCTGCCCCATAAGCCTCAAGAGCCCAAACTTCCATTTCACCAAATCTTTGACCTCCAAATTGAGCTTTACCGCCAAGTGGTTGTTGGGTCACAAGACTATATGGGCCAGTTGATCGCGCATGCATCTTATCATCGACCAGATGATTTAATTTAAGCATATACATATAACCAACTGTTATTGGCCGATCAAATAATTCACCAGTTCTTCCATTTTTTAATTCAAATTGACCAGATTCAGACAAATCTGCCATTTTTAATAGTTGCTTAATCTCTTCCTCAGTAGCTCCGTCAAAGACAGGGGTAGCAGTAGGCATGCCATTAATTAGATTTTCTGCCAATTCCATAACCTCTTCATCTGTAAATGATTTTATATCCTCTTTCTTTCCGCCTGTAGTGTTATAGATTTTTTCTAGATACGATCGGATTTTCTGAATGGATTGTTGTTTTTTTAGCATTGTGTTTATTTTGTTACCAATACCCTTAGCAGCCATACCTAAATGAGTTTCCAATACTTGACCAACATTCATTCTTGATGGCACTCCTAATGGATTTAAAACTATATCCACAGGAGTTCCATCCTCCATATATGGCATATCTTCAACTGGAACTATCGTAGATATAACCCCTTTATTTCCATGCCTTCCAGCCATTTTGTCGCCTGGCTGGATCCTACGCTTAACAGCCATATAGACTTTTACCATCTTAATAACACCCGGCGCCAAATCATCACCAGCTGTTATTTTTTCTTTCTTTTCCTTAAAAAGTTTTTCAAAATCTTGTCGCTGCAACTTCATCCTTTCAGCAAATCTTTCATGTTGTAGATTTGCAGAATCATTTTTAAGTCTAATTTCAAACCACTTTTCTCGCGCTAAATCTTGCATATACGCAGTTGTGATCTTGCTTCCCTTTTTGAGTCCATTGGGTCCTCCCTGCGCTACTTTACCAATCAAATTTTTCTCAATTCTTTGGTATAAATCATCTTCCATGATACGCTTTGTATCATCTAGATCTTTTTTAACGCTCTTGAGTTCAGCTTTCTCTATTGATAAAGCACGTTCATCCTTTTCAAGACCATCCCGGGTAAAGACCCTGACATCTATTACTGTTCCATCCATCCCAGAAGGAACTCTTTGTGAGGTATCTTTTACATCAGACGCTTTTTCACCAAAAATTGCGCGTAACAATTTTTCTTCCGGTGTTAACTGTGTTTCGCCTTTTGGAGTTATCTTACCAACCAGGATATCACCGGAATTAACTTCAGCACCGATATAAGCTATACCAGATTCATCCAGCTTACTAAGTGCGGAATCGCCAACATTTGGGATATCAGCTGAAATTTCTTCTGGCCCAAGTTTGGTATCTCTGGCTATACACGTCATCTCTTCGATATGAATAGAGGTAAATCGATCTTCCTCTACAACTCTTTCAGAAATAAGTATTGAGTCTTCAAAGTTGTAACCATTCCATGGCATAAATGCCACCATAAGATTTTGTCCTAATGCTAATTCTCCAAGATTGGTTGAAGGTCCATCAGCTAAGACATCTCCTTTATTAATTAAATCATTAGTTTTTACTAAGGGTTTTTGGTTAATGCAAGTATTTTGGTTAGATCGTGTATATTTAATTAAATTATAGATATCTACTCCTGATTCAGTAGCATTTGCCTCATCATCATTAACTCGTATTACAATCCTTGATGCATCAACTGAATCAACTTTACCCCCTCTCTTAGCAAGAATAGTAACCCCAGAATCTTTGGCAACGGTTCTTTCCATTCCTGTTCCAACTAATGGAGCCTCCGTTCGTAAGGTTGGTACGGATTGTCTTTGCATATTTGAACCCATAAGTGCTCGATTAGCATCATCATGTTCCAAAAATGGTATAAGAGATGCAGCAACTGATACAATCTGCCTTGGAGAAACATCCATATATTGGATATCTGCTGGATTTGCTAAAGTGAATTCGTTTTTATATCGAACTGAAATTAAATCTTCAATAAAATTTCCTTTTTTATCAAGTGTTGAATTTGCTTGCGCGATTATAAAACCACTCTCCTCTATCGCCGAAAGATATTCAATCTCACTGGAGACTTTCCCATTAGCAACTTTTCGATATGGCGTTTCAAGGAAACCATAGTTGTTAGTTCTAGCATACACAGAAAGTGAATTTATTAATCCAATGTTTGGTCCTTCTGGTGTTTCAATTGGGCAAACCCTGCCGTAGTGTGTTGGATGTACATCACGAACCTCAAACCCAGCTCTTTCTCTGGTTAATCCTCCTGGACCCAAAGCAGATATTCGCCTCTTATGGGTAACTTCTGATAAAGGATTGTTTTGATCCATAAATTGTGAGAGTTGACTGGATCCAAAAAATTCTTTTACTGCAGCTCCAACAGGTTTAGCGTTAATCATATCTTGTGGCTGAAGATTGTCTGCTTCCGCCTGAGTTAAACGTTCTTTTACAGCTCTTTCAACCCTAACTAAACCAACACGGAAAGCATTTTCAGTCATCTCTCCTACACTACGAATTCTTCTATTTCCAAGATGATCAATATCATCAACTGTATCTTCGCCATTTCTGATAGAAATAAGCTGCATAATCACTGTAAGAATATCATCCCGATCTAAAATTCTATCATTCTTCTCATCTGATGCTTCTTTTGTGATTAATTTGCTATATTGTATCTTTGCATGCTGAATCCGAGAGTCAAATTTCATTCGTCCTACATCAGATAAATCATATCTATCATTATTAAAAAATAAATTATGAAAGAGATTTTCAGCTGCCTCCTTTGTAGGCGGTTCACCCGGACGCATCATTCTGTATATTTCGACAAGAGCCTCCATTCGATTTGAGGAAGGATCTATACGAAGTGTGTTTGAGATATATGCACCTCTATCTAAATCATTTACAAACAATACATTTATTTTTTTAATATTATTTGCAATGAGTTTTTCTATTACCTCTATAGTCAATACCTCATTAGCTGGCGCCAACAACTCTCCTGTCTCTTTATCAATAACATCATGTGAAAGTATCTTATTTTCCAAGTAATCAATGGGGACCGTTAATGTTTCTGAAGAGGATTTTTTCATTTCATTTACATGTCTCGCTGTTATTCTTTTTCCTCTATCAACTATAACTTTCCTTCCCAGTTTAATATCAAACGAAGCTGTTTCCCCTCTTAAACGATCAGGAACTAATGTCATTTTTATAGCCTTCTTTGATAGATGAAATTCATTTATTTCAAAGAAAAGGTTGAGCATTTCTTCGTTATTAAGACCGAGTGCTCTCATAATTATTGTTACAGGAAGTTTTCTTCTTCTATCTATTCGTGCAAATAACGAGTCTTTCGCATCAAATTCAAAATCGAGCCAAGA
>JAYZHY010000135.1:0-3142 GCA_036166115.1 Pseudomonadota bacterium
AGAATGATGTTGAAGAAAAATCAATTGAAGCTGTTTGTTTAAGTTTATTGAAAACTGGATGATTAAAACCAATTTCAAAGTCAACTTTGAATCCTTTGAACGGTAACAGCTCAGCCCATTTATCATCCTCTTCGACTCGGACCTTTTTCTTTATCTTGATGAATTTCTTTGGGGCATTTTGCTCTTCAATACCAGCAGATTGAAGTAGGAAAACAAATGGACTCGCACTTCCATCCATTATAGGCACTTCTGGTGCAGATAATTCGACCACAATATTGTCAATACCAAGGCCTGCTAGAGCAGACATTAAGTGCTCTACTGTAGCAACCTTAACGCCATCCTTAATTAAAGTAGTGCCAAGATTTGTCTCACCTACTAACCCGGCATCTGCCGGAATATCAATCAATGAGTCCAGATCAACTCTACGAAAGACTATACCAGTATTGATTCCACCGGGCCTAAGAGTCATGAATACTTTTTTACCAGTATGCAAGCCTACGCCTGTTGCCTTCATAGTAGTTTTTATGGTTCGTTGTCGAAACATACATACTGTCCTTGGCTAATATCCTTTACAAATCAACAATATAATTATAACAATTATCCTAGAATATACAAAAATATCCCTCTAAACTAAAATTGTTTTTGAAGCCAATCTTTCACTAAATTCCATTTTTCTAGTAGGCCATTCTTAATTGAAATCTTATTGTAACTGCCTAGGTCTAAAGAATCTCTACCATATAGGAGCAACCCAACTCCAGTTGCATGAATTGGATTTCTAACTACATCGATCAAACCTTCAACATATTGAGGTGAGCCCAATCGAACTGGAACATGAAATATTTCTTCTGCTAACTCAACTGCACCTTCCATTTTTGAGCTACCGCCCGTAATAATTATCCCAGCTGGTGTTGACTCCTCGAAACCACTCCGTCTTAATTCATTTCTTATTAAACTAAATAATTCTTCAAATCTGGGTTCAACTATCTCAGCCAATGTTTGTCTGGCTAATCGTCTTGGGGGCCTATCGCCAACGCTTGGTACTTCAATAGTTTCATCTGGATTAGCTAATTGAGATAAAGCGCAAGCATATTTGATCTTTATTTCTTCTGCATATTGAGTTGGCGTTCTCATTGAGACAGCAATATCATTTGTAACTTGATCTCCAGCAATTGGAATAACTGCTGTATGCTGAATTGCACCGCCTTGAAAGACTGCAATATCAGTTGTACCTCCCCCAATATCCACTAGGCATGAACCAAGATCCTTTTCATCCTCAGTTAACACAGAATAACTAGATGCAAGCTGCTCCAAAACAATATCATCCACTTCTAAGCCGCATCGTTCTATACATTTAATGATATTTTGAGCGGCACTTTCAGCGCCGGTGACCATATGGACTTTTGCTTCCATCCTAATTCCAGACATGCCAATTGGGTCAAGAATACCTTCTTGGCTATCAATTAAGAACTCTTGAGGCAAAATGTGTAATATCTTTTGATCAGCCGGTATAGCAACAGCTCTGGCAGCATCTATGACTCTATCAACATCATTTAAACTAACTTCCTTATCTTGTATTGCCACTATTCCATGAGAATTAAGGCTTTTAATATGATTCCCTGCAATACCTGCATAAACTGAATGTATATCACACCCAGCCATTAATTCTGCCTCTTCGACAGCTTTTTGAATAGAATGAACAGTTGATTCGATATTTACAACAACACCCTTTTTAAGCCCTCTCGAAGGATGTGTACCAATACCTACTACTTCAATTTTATTACTATCATTAAGTTCCCCGACAATTGCAACAACCTTTGATGTTCCAATATCAAGACCTACAATAAAATTCTTTTCGGCATTTTTACTCACTAAACGTCCTTAATAGATTTCTACTTTCTAATTATCTTTCTTTAATAATAACGTAAATCCATCATCATATCTCATATCTACTGATTCTATTCTTCCGGGGTCTTGAGAAAGAATATCTCTCGCAATATTAATAAACGAATCAAATCTCTCATTAAGATTTTCTTTGCCAAAATTAACTTCGATTCCATTATACAATTTTATTAGCCAAGCACCACGTGCACTCATACTGACTTCTAGAACATTCATTCCTAAGGGAATCAAATGATCGCGTAAGTAAAAATATCGTTCTGCAACTTCCAGTGATGATCCATCTGGTCCATTCAAGTATGCTAAATCAGAGGGGATATGGTTAGGATTATCAATTTCAACAAATAAAACACCACGATGATTTAATAATCCTTTCTCGCCCCATCTGGCAACAGGAACATGTTCGTAAATTTGCAATTCTAACTTGCTGGGCCATTTCCTGGCGAGCAATACCTTATCCACCCATGGTATATCGAGAATACGTGAATGAATCTGAGGTATATCCAATCTCAAAAAGCCATTGTCTAAATCAGAAGTTATCACTTCCTGAATTTGATTTGCCTTAACTTGTTGGAAAGAACTTTCGATTGAAATAAATCTGATTGGTTTATTTAAGATAGCGATTAGTATTTGATAACAAAAAACAAAAATAATAATTGCTATTGCTAATTTATAGTAAATATTCTTATTCGTTATTAACCATGACCATTTCTTGTCTTTTGTTTTCTTTCTTTTTTTGGCTTGTGCTGCAGGCATATTGGAGAATCCCTCTATGCTTCTATACTTGTTTCAAGAATTTTCCAACAAAGATCAGGGAAATTTAATCCAGATTCTAAAGCAGACATTGGTACAAGACTTTTCTCTGTCATGCCCGGTACCGTATTTACCTCCAGTATCTTGGGGCAGTCATTCTCTTGGTGCATAAAGTCAACTCTTCCCCAACCACTACACCCTAATGCTTCAAAAGCTCTGAGAGCCAACTCAGAATATTCCTTTTCTAGCTTAATATTGTCTGCACCCGGACAAATATAATTTGTGTCTTCTGATTTGTATTTGGCTTTAAAATCATAGAAAACTCGCGGCGTTTTAATGCGGATACTAGGTAATGATTTATTTTGTAGGATGGACACAGTAATCTCCTCGCCAAGAATACATTCCTCCGCTAGAACAGTATCGTTAAAACTTTTTGCATAATCAAAAGCTTTACCCAATTCAATTGAGCTAGACACTCGAGTCATTCCCAAGC
>JAYZHY010000136.1:0-2535 GCA_036166115.1 Pseudomonadota bacterium
TACTCCATTATGGAATGAACCATTTTCATCGGTATTGTTTTTTAAAAGCTGCATCTCTTCTTGAAAAGTTGTGTTTTCACCAAAAACCAGTAAAGTGCTAGCCGTAATTTTTCGCCAACATGCTTCAGCTTCATTCCTCCTATATTGCATGGCATTAGGAAGTTTGTGATATGGATCCGCCCTTAAATTAATAAGTTCTTCAGTGGTTTCTGCCCATTCTTGTGCCACAAATAAAGCTCTATCAGGCGTCATATTTGGGCTTCTCTTTAATACCCTAGGAGTCAACTCTTCTATAGAGGAGTACGATTGAAAAGCCGGTACTTGTTTTTGTTGCTCTATCCAGCGACGATAATTATTGGGTGCATTACTAGGGCTCGACTCTTTTAAACCAAAACCCTCTATATTTACCAAATGGCTGACCTTTTCAGGCGCAATACCAGCATATAAAGAGGCAATATTAGCTCCCATACTATGCCCAATTAGCATTGCAGGCTTATCAGTAGAATAGAGCTGTATCATTTCATCTAGATCAGCCAAGTAATCAGGAAACCAATAATTACTTCTAATATGTTGTGATTTTCCAAATCCACGTAAATCCGGCGCAATTATTCTCCAGTTTGACTTAAGTGCATCAACAACAAATTGGAATGTTGAGCCAGTATCGGCCCATCCATGCAAATAAAATAAAATGGGATCATTCTCTTCACCCCAAATTCTAAAATGATGATTAACATCTCTTATCTTATGAAAATCAGATCTTCCAATCCTTATTGGTTTGTATGTTTTCAAATTATTACCTAAGGAACAAGTATGGTTGATCCTGTAGTTTTTCGAGACTCCAGATCCTTGTGTGCCTGAGCAGCATCCTTAAGCGCATAACGTTGATTAATATTTATCTTAATTACACCTTTAACGACAAGATCAAAAAGTTCTTTAGAGGCATTGAGTAATTTCTCTCGAGTATTAATAAAATCAGCCAATATTGGTCTCGTCACATACAATGAATGACGCGAGGCAAGCTCAGAAGGAGGAAATGGATCAACAGGACCCGAAGCATTTCCAAAAGTAACCATTACTCCATGAGGGCGTAAAGAATTCAAGGAAGCAAGGAACGTATCACGCCCAATGGAATCATAAACAGCAGCTACGCCTTCACCATCAGTATAAATTAACACCTTCTCGGCAACATCATCATCGGCCATAATAATATGATTGCATCCATGAGATTTAGCTAGCTCAGCTTTTTCTTCTGTGCTGACAACCCCAATAATATTTGCACCAAGATGACTTGCCCATTGACAAGCTATGAGACCAACACCGCCAGCAGCTGCATGCAATAATATATTATCACCTGACTGAACTTTATAACTCCTCCTAAGCAAATACCATGCAGTCAATCCTTTTAAGAATAAAGCAGCTGCCTGATCATCCTCAATATCATTTGGAATTGGAACGAGTTGGCCTGCATCAAAATTTCTTCTATCTGAATAAGAGTCTGTTGGTCTGCCCGTATAAACTACCCTATCGCCAACTTTAACCGCAGTCACATCCTCCGCAACTGCTTCCACTACACCAGCAGCCTCGCTCCCTAAACCAGTTGGCAAAGGCATAGGATACAATCCAGACCTATGATATGTATCAATAAAATTTAAACCTATTGCACTGTGACAAATTCTTGCTTCACCAGATTGTAGATCATTTAATTCAACCTCTTCGTAATTTAAAACTTCTGGTCCTCCATACTCTTTAATTCTAATCGCATTTGTTTTCATACTACTTTTCCATGGTTAAAATAAGTAAGAATAACTAAGCTTTACCGAAAATACTAAAAATATATGATAAATATTTGCATGACTGAATAGGTTCTGATGAGATTGGAGAAATCTTTTGATACAAGGAGAAAAATATGGGACGTCTTCAAAATAAGATTGCATTAATTACAGGCGCAGCCCAAGGAATTGGATTAGCTACAGCAAAATTATTTGTAAAAGAAGGTGCAAAAGTCTTATTAACCGATATTAATGATGAAGCAGTACTTCATCAATCAAAAAAAATTAACACGAAATACCCAGATCAGACACGGGCTATAAAACATGATGTAACCTCTATTGATGACTGGAAAAATGCTGTTGACTTCGTCAAAACGGAATTTGGAGGCGTCAATATTCTAGTTAATAATGCAGGTATCATGGCTGTGGGTACAATTGAAGATGAAAATTATGATCAATGGAAACGAGTCCATAATATAGATCTAGATAGTGTTTTTCTCGGATGCAAATACACAATACCTAAAATGAAGGAGCAAAAAGGCGGTTCAATAATTAATATCTCATCAATATCTGGGATAATTGCTGGACATAATCTAGCTGCTTATAATTCAGCCAAAGCTGCTGTGAGGCATCTAAGCAAATCAATTGCTATACATTGCGCAAAAGATCAAAATGATATCCGATGCAATTCAATACACCCTGTATTCATTGATACTCAATTATTGGATGGATTGTATAAAAAATTAGGAAAAGAAGCGGCCATAGA
>JAYZHY010000137.1:0-4156 GCA_036166115.1 Pseudomonadota bacterium
ATTTCTTGGTTGATCTATATCAGTTCCTTTTAAAACAGCCACATGATAAGAAAGTAGCTGTAATGGAATTGAATAAAGAATAGGCGCTTGGAAATCTTTTATTTTGGTTGGCATCGCCATTGTATGAATTCCCGCTTTATCTACAAATTGAACACGTGGATCAGCAAAAACATATAATTCACCGCCTCTTGCTCTAACTTCTTGTAGATTACTTTTTAATTTTTCAAGCAATTTATCATCGGGAGCAACGGCTATAATTGGCATGTCCTCATCGACTAAAGCCAGTGGGCCATGTTTGAGTTCTCCAGCTGCGTAAGCCTCTGCATGAATATATGAAATTTCTTTCAGTTTAAGAGCGCCCTCCATGGCAACAGGATTTTGAATGCCACGCCCCAAAAACAAAGCGTGATTCTTATCAGCAAAATGTTGTGCCAAAACCTCTATATTGCTATCAAGAGCTAAAATTTGATCAATCAATGTAGGCAACTCAAGCAATTGATTAACTAATTCTTTTTCTTGATCTTCATCTAAACCATGCCGCCTACCTATAACAACTGTTAGTAATGAAAGCGCGGCCAATTGTGTTGTAAACGCTTTAGTAGATGCAACACCAATCTCAGGGCCAGCATTAGTGAGTAAGACTAGCTCAGATTCTCTTACCATTGAGCTTTCAGGAACATTGCAAATTACTAAAGTAGAGATATAACCTGCTTCTTTTGCTGCTCTTAGTGCTGCCAACGTATCTGCAGTTTCACCTGACTGACTTATGCACACAAACAGTGTGTTTTCAATAACAACGGGATTGCGGTATCTGTATTCACTGGCAATCTCAACATTACAAGGAATGCGACATATATCTTCTATCCAATAGCGAGCAATCAGCCCTGCATGATAACTTGTTCCACAAGCGACAATATGCACAGCTTGAACTTGGTCAAAGACGTTATGCGCCTCAGCTCCAAAAGCATTTTCTAATACTTTGCCTTCGGCAACACGTTGATTTAGTGTATTTGCTACAGCGCTTGATTGTTCGTGGATTTCTTTCAGCATGAAATGCTTAAATTCTCCACGTTCAGCAGCCTCTGATGAAAGTCTGCTCTCTGTTACTTTTCTTGTTGTCTCGATACCCGCTGAATCAAAAACAGTGATATTTTTTCGCTCAATAACTGCAATGTCATCTTCTTCTAAGAACATGAAATTGTTGGTCACCGGCAACAATGCCGCTATATCTGAAGCAACATAGTTTTCATCAACACCCAGCCCTATAACCACCGGGCAGCCTGATCTTGCAACAATCATTTTATCTGGCTCATGAATACTAATAACCGCCAATGCGTAAGCGCCCTCTAATTCTTTTACAGTCTTATCAACTGCTTGTAGTAGGTCTGCTTCTTGTTTGAAGTAATAATGAATGCGATGCACAACTGCCTCGGTATCTGTGTCGGACTCAAATTTATAGCCACAATTAATTAAATCTCTTTTAATTACATCATGATTCTCAATAATGCCGTTATGCACCAATGCTATATCGGGCTGAGACAAATGAGGGTGTGCGTTTTTTTCTGTAGGTACCCCATGCGTTGCCCAACGTGTATGAGAAATACCAACGGAACCCGATAATGGATCATTATCAATTGCTGTTTGAAGTTCTTGCACCTTACCAGCACGACGCAATCTTTTGATATTCTGTTCTTGTAATATAGCAATACCAGCTGAATCATACCCTCTGTATTCAAGTCGGCGTAACCCCTCCATCAATATGGGAGCAATATCTTTTTCGCTAATTGCGCCAACAATTCCGCACATTATTTTAATGTTCCATTATCAATTAAAAATTCGTTTAAGATTTCTTCTTCGGGCGCTTCCAATTATCAACTGTCACTTGTTCTGCCCTTTCTACAGTCAATGTTTTCTCTGGTGCTGATTTTGATATCGTAGAGCCTGCGCCAACAGTTGCATTTTCACCAATTACCACTGGTGCAACCAATTCAACGCCAGAACCAATAAATGCACCGTCTTTAATTTCCGTTTTATGTTTATTGGCCCCGTCGTAATTACAAGTAATAGTGCCAGCACCCACATTAACGAAACTTCCAATTTCAGTATCACCAATATAGCTTAGATGATTTACTTTGCTGTTATCAGAAATTGTGCTTTTTTTAATTTCTACGAAATTGCCAATTTTAACGTTATCTTGTAGTTTTGCGCCTGGTCTCAAACGGGCATATGGGCCAACTGTAGAATTCTTACCTATCAATGCCCCATCAATGTGAGAATTAGCATGCACAACTGAACCGTTATTGATTTGAGAGTTGTTAATATAATTGTTTGGACCGATGCTTACATTGTCGTCGAGTATTACGTCACCCTCAAAAATATTATTTACATCTATTACAACATCTTTGCCGCATTTTAAAGAACCACGAATATCCACTCTGGCTGGATCAATTAGAGTCACGCCATTTTGCATCAACTCGTCGGTTAATTTTTGTTGCAAATTACGTTCCGCTTGAGCCAATTCTTTTTTGTCATTAATACCCATTAATTCTTCCCATTTTTCAGCTTTAAGACCTTTAACTTTAACCCCTTCTTTTGTCGCCATATCGATCACATCGGTCAAATAATATTCATTTTTCGAATTATTATTCTCTAAGCGACTGAGCCATTTCTTTAATGGCTTTGCTTCGCAATACATTATACCGGTATTGATTTCATTAATTTGTTTTTCTGTCTTGTTGGTTTCAGCGTCTTCAATAATTGCTTGCACGTTTCCATTACAACGTAATATTCGACCATAGCCTTCTGCACTTGGTAATGTTGTAGTAAGTAAATCGATTTCTCCTTTTTTGTGTTCACTGATTAAAAGCCCCAAAATATTGGCAGAAACCAAAGGGACATCGCCATACAAAACCAACACATTATTGTCATTGGAGATAATATCTGTTGCTTGCATCACTGCGTGACCGGTTCCCAATTGTTCCTTTTGCTGCGCCCATTTAATATCTTTTTCTGTAAAATGTGCTTTTACCGTATCTCCGGCATACCCATGCACAATTATAATTTCTTTGGGATGCAACAATCTTGCAGTCCGCACAACATGTTCAAGCAAAGGCTTGCCTGAGAGTGGTTGCAGTACTTTGGGTAAGCCAGAATTCATTCTGGTGCCCTTGCCAGCCGCAAGAATAACGATACTTAGCATAATCTCGCCTAATTTGCCTTGTGTGTCACCAATAAAAAACAACACAAAGTATAGATATTTAATGTAATTATCAATTAATAAATCAAATACTTAACTAATAATGCACGATATTTTCAATAAAACAAATATTGTCATTTTTTAATAAATTAGGATACTTTGTAAATAATCAAAATATAAAGAGGTAAAAAGTGAATAAACGAATTGGTAAATTTATCGTTTTCGTCGGCATTGTTCTTGTAACTCATGTTAATAATGCATTTGAAATGCAAGATGTGGATAAAGAAATCTTTCCTACTAATATTAGCTACAACAAGGAGATTCCAACCCCTGAATTGTTTCTAGGAAGACCTTTAGGTGCCGCGCCCGTCAGGCATCATGAGATGGTTGATTATTTAAGGCTCGTTGCTAATTTATCCGATCGTTTATCAATTGAAACCATTGGTTATTCCCATGAAAGAAGACCGGTTTTGTTTATTGTGGCCACATCTGAATCGAATCAGGCGAATATTGAAAAAATAAAGAGCCAACATGTCAATCTAACCGAACCTTTATCAAAACAAACCGTGAATGATGATATGCCAGTTGTAACCTGGTTAAATTATGGTGTGCATGGCGCCGAATCAAGTGGCATGGATGCAGCGCTTCCAACGGTTTATCATTTTGCTGCTGCTCAAGGGAAAGAAATTACCAACCTACTGGAATCGAGCGTTATCCTGATTACAGCCGTATTTAATCCCGACGGCCATGCCAATCGAGTTGCTTGGATGGATACGTTTGGCAGCCAAATTCCCAACCCAAACCCCGATCACATCGAACATAATTATGATGGAAGGCTTGCCAGAACGAATCATTATGGTTTTGATTTAAATCGTCAATGGATATCGGTAACGCAACCAGAGCCAAGAGCATGGGTAAAAAAATGGCACGAATGGAGACCTAATGTCTCGGTTGATTATC